>JALRKU010000272.1 GCA_023254755.1 Aeromicrobium sp.
CGGCCTGCTCGCGCTCTGCGTCATCTGCGGCGTCGGCATGCTCGGCCTCTCGGTGTGGACGCGCCGCCCCGTGACCCTGGCCTGGTCCACGCCCGGCGCCGCGCTGCTGGTGAGCACCGGCGCCGTCGAGGGCGGCTGGCCGGCGGCCGTCGGGGCGTTCGTGGTCACCGGCGTGCTCATCGCGCTGACCGGCCTGCTCCCCTGGCTCGGCCGCCTCGCGGCCGGCATTCCCACCCCGCTCGCCCAGGCGATGCTCGCGGGCGTGCTGCTCCAGCTCTGCGTCGCACCGTTCACCGCGCTCGCCGACGCCCCGGCGTCCGTCGCCCCGGTCGTCGTCGTCTGGCTGGTCGCCTCGCGCTGGCTCCCCCGCTGGTCGGTGCCCCTGGCGTTCGTCGCGGCCCTCGTGTCGATCAGCGTGAACCTGTGGGTGTCCGGCACGACGATCGACGCCGGATCGCTCGCGCCACGTCTGGACCTCACCACCCCGCACCTGACCGGCGCGGCCGTCGTGTCGATCGCCCTGCCGCTGGCCGTCGTCACGATGGCCTCGCAGAACGTCCCCGGGGTCGCGGTGATGCGCTCGTTCGACTACGAGGTGCCGTGGCGCGCGTCGATGCTGACCACGGGGGTCGGCACGGTGGCGGCCGCTCCGTTCGGTGGTCACGCCGTGAACCTGGCGGCCCTCTCGGCCGCGCTCGCCGCGGGCGAGCAGGCCGGCCCGCGCGATCGACGCTGGATCGCCGGCGCCACCGCCGGCGCGGCCTACCTCGTCGTCGCGCCCGTCGCCGGTGCACTGGTCGCCCTGACCGAGGCGGCTCCCTCCGGCATCGTCGAGACCGTCGCGGGTCTGGCCCTCCTCGCGACCTTCACGACCGCCGTGCTGGCCGCACTGGGCGACGAGCGGTCACGCACGAGCTCGGTGGTCACCTTCCTGGTCGCGGCCTCCGGCGTGCAGGTGCTCGGCGTCGGGGCAGCGTTCTGGGCCCTCGTGCTGGGGATCGCGATCCGCACGACCCTCGAGGACCACCGCCCTCGAGACGACGAGGAGGCCGCCGGTGGCGCGCAGGCCTGAGGGAACCCCCGCGCTCGTGACGCTCACCCGCTCGGGCATCGAGCACACGGTCCACGCCTACGAGCACGACCCGCGCACCGCGTCGTACGGACTGGAGGCGGCGGAGGCGCTCGGGGTCGACCCCGACCAGGTGTTCAAGACCCTGCTCGCCGACCTCGACGGCGAGCAGGTGGTCGGCATCGTGCCCGTGACCGGGTCGCTCGACCTCAAGGCGCTGGCGACGGCTCTGGGCGGCAAGAAGGCCCACATGGCCGATCCGCAGCGCGCCCAGCGGGCGACCGGGTACGTCCTGGGCGGCATCTCACCGCTGGGGCAGAAGACCCGTCACCGCACGGTGATCGACGAGACCGCCGAGCTGTGGGACACCGTCTTCGTGTCGGCCGGGAGACGCGGTCTCGACGTCGAGGTCTCCCCCGCCGACCTGGTCTCGGCGCTCGACGCCACCGTGGCGCCCGTCGCGCGCTGACTACGCCGCAGGAAGCGTCGGGTACTCGACGCCCGAGATGCTCTGCACGACGCGCACCACCTGGCACGAGTACCCGAACTCGTTGTCGTACCAGACGTACAGCTGGGCGTGGTCGCCGTCGACCACCGCGGCGTTCGCGTCGACGACCGAGGACGCGCGCGAGCCGATGAAGTCGCTCGAGACCGCGTCGGTGGCCGTGGTGAAGTCGAGGCACCGGCTCAGCGGACCCTCGAGGGAGGTCGAGCGCAGGTGCTCCAGGACCTCGTCGCGCGTGGACGGGTGGTCGAGCTGCAGGCTGAGGATGGCCATCGAGACGTCGGGCGTGGGCACCCGGATCGAGTTCCCCGAGACGGTGGCCGACAGGTCGGGCAGCACCTTCTTGACCGCGGACGACGCCCCGGTGGCGGTGAGGACCATGTTGATCGGGGCCGACCGCCCGCGCCGGTCGGCCTTGTGGAAGTTGTCGAGGAGGTTCTGGTCGTTCGTGTAGGAGTGCACGGTCTCGACGTGCGCACGGCGGAGACCGAACCGGTCGTCCATGGCCTTGATCGTGGGCACGATGGCGTTGGTGGTGCACGACGCGCACGACAGCACCCGCTCGTCGGGAGCGACGTCGAGGT
>JALRKU010000279.1 GCA_023254755.1 Aeromicrobium sp.
AGAGGCCTCACGAGGCCCTTTCGGATCTCACCCCCAAGGCAGCAGAAGAACTCCATTACGCTGCCAAGAACAAGCTCATGCCGACCGGCTGAGCCAAGAAAAACAGTCTCCGGAAACTCCGGGGCGGTTCAGAGAGCAGCCGCAGCACGCGCAGCACGCGCAGGACCCGCAGGACCGCGAGGCCTCCGGAGGCCGGGATGAGGGCGATGCCGACGACGAACAGGTCGAACAGGCTCCAGCCGTCGCGGAAGAAGCTGCGGCCGTGCGCCACGATCCGCAGCGCGATCTCGACGACGAAGACGGCCACCGTGATCCAGCCGAGAGGCACGAGCCAGCCGGCGTCGTCGACCAGGTGGGGCGAGGTCTCCAGGCCCAGCACGATCGCGTTCACCACGATCACGCCGATGATGAACCACTGGAAGGTGGAGGAGTCGACGAGAGACCTGATCCGTTCGCGCGTCACGGGCGCCAGCGTAGTGACCGGGCCCGTCTCGCAGGTCCCTCCCGCATGAGAGACCTCTCATGCACGGCTCATCGAGGTCTCACCGCCGCTCGACATCGTCGGTGGTGTCAGCACGACACCCGACGAAGGAGACACCATGAAGACCTCGGTTCGTACCGGCATCGTCGCCGTGGCAGGCGCCGTGGCGCTCGGCACGATCGGCTTCGGCGCGTCGGCGATCGCCGACGGCGACGACGCCGCGACGCTGAAGCGCGACGACACCACGACCGGCTGGGTCCAGTCGACCGACCTCGACGACGATCCCGACGGCGACGACGTGCAGCGTGGGGGCGCCGACTCCCAGACCCTCACCAACAACACGCGCAACACCGTCCAGACCGTGAAGACGGCGCCGACCAAGAACACGGCGCCGACGGTCAACACCGCGCCCACCAACAACACCGTGAACACCGCGCCGACCACGAACACCGGCCCGACGCAGACGAACAACACCCAGTGATGTCCACCCCCACGGGGACCGTGACCGGGGGCGAGCCGCTCGCCCCCGGTCTGACCGGTCTCGAGGAGCTCGGCGGCGGCGCGTCGTACGAGGCGTGGCTGGCGTTCGACGAGCGGTTGCACGCTCCCGTCGTCGTCAAGATCGTCCGTCCGCACCTGGTCGGCGACGAGGCGACCCTGGCCGGCTACCGCCGAGAGCTGGAGATCCTGTCGTCGCTGAGCCATCCGGGCATCGCGCGGCTGTTCGCCTACGACGACGAGGCCGAGCGGCCCTACCTGGTCGTGGAGCACGTCGACGGTCCGACCCTCTCGTCGCTGATCTCGCGACACGGGCCCCTGCCCGAGCACCAGCTGCTCGCCGTCGCGGTCGACCTGTGCTCGGCGCTGCACTACGTCCACGGTCAGGGCCTGTGCCACCTCGACCTCAAGCCCAGCAACGTCGTGACGGGTGCGCCGGCGAAGCTGATCGACTTCAGCGTCGCGATGACGGCGGAGGAGGCCGACGCGCTGACGCACCCCGTGGGCAGCGACGAGTACATGGCGCCGGAGCAGTGCCTCCCGCACGAGCGCGGCCGCGTCGGCCAGGCGAGCGACGTCTGGGCGCTCGGCGCGACGCTGTTCCGCGCTGCCGCCGGCTACCGCGCGTTCGACCGCGAGCCCCGATGGGCCCAGCTCACCGACGCGCCGCACCCCCTGCCGCACTTCGTCGGCGCCGAGCTGGCCGAGATCCTCGACGACTGCCTGCAGCCCGACCCGGCCGACCGGCCCACGCCGCTGCAGGTCGTGGAGCGGCTCGACCCGCTCGTCGCGAACCTGCCGAAGGCGCGTCTCTCCGGCTTCTCCGTCCGCCTGTAGACCACGACCGCACTGCCGGGCTCCGTCGAGTGGCGCAGTCGGTCCCGCGAGTGGCGCAGTCGGTCCCGCGAGTGGCGCAATTCCGCCCCGATCGATGGCGTCGGAGGGCGAAGCTGCGCCACTCGCGGGGACCTGGGCGGCGGATCAGGCGTCGACGCGGTAGCCCAGGCCGCGGACGGTGGTGACCAGGCCGGCGCCGAGCTTCTTGCGCAGGTAGCCCACGTACACGTCGACCACGTTCGACCCCGGATCGAAGTCGTAGCCCCACACCTGCGACAGCAGCTGCTCGCGCGACATGACCAGGCCGCGGTTGCGCAGCAGCACCTCGGCCAGGGTCAGCTCGCGGGCCGACAGCTCGACCTCGCGATCGGCCACGAAGGCTCGCCGACGGCGCAGGTCGAGGCGCACGTCGCCCGCCGTCAGCTCGTCGACGGGCGCAGGCTCTCCCTGGGCCCGCAGGCGCAGGCGGACGCGGGCGATCAGCTCGCCGAACGTGAAGGGCTTGGCCATGTAGTCGGCAGCGCCCCCTTCGAGTGCGGCGACCGTGTCGGTCACCGAGTCGCGCGCCGTCAGCACGATGACCGGAAGCGCGGGCCGCTCGACCTTCAAGCGGTCGAGGACCGCGAAGCCGTCCATCCCCGGCAGTCCGATGTCGAGCACGACGAGGTCGAACTCGCCGGTCACGGCGTAGTCGAGGCCGGTGACGCCGTCGCCGACGACCGTCGCGGTGAAGCCCTCGGCCTTCAGGCCCTTCGCGACGAACGACGCGATGCGCTCCTCGTCCTCGACGATCAGGATGCGGTTCATCGCCGACGCGCTGTCATGAGGCCCCTCCGGCGGGCAGCTGGATGCGGAAGGTCGCGCCGGGGGAGCCGGGCGACTCGGGGTCCAGCGTGACATCCCCCTCGTGAGCGAGGGCGATCGCCCGCACGATCGACAGGCCCAGGCCGAACCCGTCGTCGTCGGCGTCGCCGCGGGCGAACCGCTCGAACATCTCGTCACGGACGGCGGGGTCGACGCCGGTGCCGGTGTCCCGCACCCACAGCTCGACGCGGCCCGCGTGCCGCCGTGACCCGATCCCGATCTCGGCTCCCTCGGCCGTGTGCTTGACCGCGTTGTGGCACAGCTGCAGCAGGGCCTGCGTGACGCGCTGGGTGTCCACGAGGGCGTGGGTGCGGGCCACGCCGTCCAGGACCCAGCGACGGTCGCCGAGCCCGCGCGCCCGTTCGAGCACGCCGAGGGTCAGCGCCTCCACGTCGGTGCTCTCGGGCCGCACGAAGTCCGGCCGGCGGGCCTTGGCGAGCACCAGGAGGTCGTCGACCAGGCGGGACA
>JALRKU010000334.1 GCA_023254755.1 Aeromicrobium sp.
AGCCCGGCGAGCTCGTCGGCATCATCGGTCCGAACGGCGCCGGCAAGTCGACGCTGCTCAAGGCGCTGTTCGGCCTGGTCCGCATCCACGAGGGCTCGGTGACGCTCAAGGGCAGCGACATCACGAACCAGCGTGCCGACCAGCTGGTCACGAAGGGCATCGGCTTCGTCCCCCAGACGAACAACGTGTTCCCCAGCCTGACCATCGAGGAGAACCTCGAGATGGGCTGCTTCCAGGAGCCCAAGAAGTTCTCGGAGCGCTTCGACTTCGTGACCGGGATCTTCCCGCGCCTCGGCGAGCGTCGCAAGCAGCGCGCCGGCCAGCTGTCGGGCGGCGAGCGCCAGATGGTCGCGATGGGCCGCGCGCTGATGATGGATCCGTCGGTACTCCTGCTCGACGAGCCGTCCGCCGGCCTGTCCCCCGTGCTCCAGGACGAGGTGTTCGTGCAGACGCGCAACATCAACCGCGCCGGGGTCTCGGTGATCATGGTCGAGCAGAACGCCGCGCGCTGCCTGCAGATCTGCGACCGGGCCTACGTGCTGGACCAGGGCCGCAATGCCTACTCCGGCACCGGCAAGGCCCTGGCGACCGACCCCAAGGTCATCGAGCTCTACCTCGGCACCCTGGGCAAGACGGACTGACCCACGGCGCCCGACGGGCGTAGCGTGGCGACATGGAGTCGTCCACGCTGCGCCCGTCGGTGCGTTCGGTGACGATCCTGTTCGCGGTGGCCGTGGCGGTCTCGCTCGTCCACTACCTCGACAACACGATCAGCTACGCCGACTACCCCGCTCCGGCGTCCGACAGCGCCCTGGCCCCCGTGGCGCCCTCGCAGCTCCTGGTGGGGCTGAGCTGGTTCGCGTTCACCGGAGCGGGCCTGTGGGGCCTGAGCGCGCTGCGCCGCGGACGCGACCGTCGAGCCGCCGTGGGCCTGGCCCTGTACTCGGGCAGCGGGCTCGTGGGCTTCCTGCACTACGCCGTTCCGGGCGCCCTCGACATGCCGTGGTGGCGCCACGCCCACGTGGTCGCCGACATCGCCTGCGGGCTCGCGATCTTCGCCGTCGCGCTGACGGTCGCCACCCGTCCCGGACGAGCCTGACGCGCGGTGGGGCGTGATGCCGAGGACCCGCCACCACCGACCGGCGCAGCGGAAGGCCCCCGGAGCAGTGCTCCGGGGGCCTTCGCGTGTGCGATCAGATCGTGACGATCAGATCGAGCCCTTGATGTACTCCAGGGGCTTGTAGGTGTTGTCGGTGCCGTACTCGTAGATGCCGATCGAGGCCGAGGTCGGCGAGCCGAGGTCGCTCAGCTCGATGTCGCCCGAGACACCGTCGTAGTCGATGTCCTTGTCGTCCTCGAGGAGCGCCACGCAGTCGGCGAAGGTGGTGCACTTCTCGCCGTCCTTGGTGACACCCGGCAGCTCCTTGGCGATGGCCTCGCCGGCGTCGCTGTCGGCCGCGATGGCAGCCAGCGCCGAGGCGACGACCGCGTCGTAGGACTCACCCGCGTACGAGAAGTCCTTCAGCTTCGGGTCGACCTCGAGCAGGCGGTCCTTGAAGTCGTCCGAGGCCTCGGCACCGGGGATCGTGCCCTTGGTGCCCTCGAGGGCGCCCTTCGGCAGGTCCTTGCTGTAGTCGGCGGTGTTGCCGTCGACGAAGTAGGTCGGCACGTCCTTGGGGGCGACGCCGGCCTGGATCAGCTTGGGAACGATCGTCTTGGTCTCGTCGAACGCGATGAGCACGACGGCGTCGGGCTTGGCGTCGGCGACGGCAGCGATCTGCGTGTCGGACGGGCCGTCCTTCTCGCTGTAGAGCTCGTTGACCGCGACCTTGGAGCCGGCGGCCTCGAGGTTCTTCGAGACCTCCTTGGCCAGGGTCTCGCCGTAGGCGTCCTGGCGGGCCAGGATGGCGACGTTCTGACGGCCGTCCTTGACCAGCAGGTTCGCCATGACGGCGCCCTGCAGGATGTCGGACGGAGCGGTGCGGAAGTACAGGTCGGGCTTGGAGTAGTCGCCCTCGTCGAACGCGGTCGACGTGTTGGCGGGCGAGAACTCGACGACGCCGGCGGCCATGATCTTGTCGATGACGGTCAGCGAGACGCCCGACGACGCGGCGCCGACGATGACGTCGGCCTTGGCCTTGAGGAGCTTGTCGGTCTCGGCCGGGGCGATGCCGGAGTCGGTGTCGCCGGAGTCGGCCTTGACGCCCACGACGTCCTTGCCGAGCACGCCGCCCGCCTCGTTGATGTCCTTGATGGCGAGGTCGACGCCGGCGAACTCCGGCGGGCCGAGGACCGCGAGGCTACCGGTCTGGGGCAGCAGCGAGCCGATGGTCAGGGTGCCGTCACCCTTGGCCGCGGGCGTGTCGCTGTCCTTGTCGTCGCCCGTGTCGTCGCTGCTGCCGCAGGCCGCCAGCACGAGGGCGCTGGCTGCGGCGACGGCGGCGAGACGGAGCGTGTGGGAATTGCGCTTCATCGATCCTCCGGATGTAGTGGATACCGCGGCAGACGGGGACCACCTGCCATGCCCCGAACGCTAGTTGTGTCCCGGGTCATTTGGTGCGCGCTTCACCAAATGCCCAGAGAACGTAGCCGATTTGTAACCGAAGGACGTCAGCCCGGTTCCGAACCGCGATCGGAGGCCCCCAGTCCGGGGCCGTTCTCGATGACGGCGTCGGCGACCTGGCGCATCGTCAGGCGCAGATCCATCGCGGTGCGCTGGATCCACCCGAAGGCCTCCGACTCCGACATCCCCTGCGCCTCCTGCAGCAGCGACTTGGCCCGCTCGACGACCTTGCGGGTCTCGAGACGCTCCGTGAGCTCGCCGACCTCGGCCTCGAGCCCGACGAGCTCGGCGAACCGGCTGCGCGCCATCTCGATCGCGGGGACGAGGTCGCTGCGGGTGAACGGCTTGACCAGGTAGGCCATCGCCCCGGCGTCGCGGGCCCGCTCGACGAGCTCGCGCTGGCTGAACGCCGTGAGCATGACGACCGGAGCGATGCGTGCGGCGGCGATCTGCGACGCCGCCGCGATGCCGTCGAGCTTGGGCATCTTGACGTCCATGACCACCAGGTCCGGACGCAGCTCCTGGGCCAGGGCGACGGCCTGTTCGCCGTCGGCCGCCTGTCCCACGACCTCGTAGCCCTCCTCGGCCAGCATCTCGGACAGGTCGAGACGGATCAGTGCCTCGTCCTCGGCGATGACGACCCGTGGTGCGGTGCCGGGCTCAGTGCTCACGCGGGTAAGGTTATCGAGCCGCTCTCCCCGTGAGCCAGCGGAGCCGACTTGGCGGAATGGTAGACGCGACGGTCTCAAAAACCGTTGTCCGAGAGGGCGTGCGGGTTCGAGTCCCGCAGTCGGCACGAGCAGGAT
>JALRKU010000357.1 GCA_023254755.1 Aeromicrobium sp.
CGTGCGCTGCGTCCTGCGCTGGACGGAGTTCTACAAGCACGAGTCGTGCGGGAAGTGCACGCCGTGCCGCGAGGGCACGTGGTGGCTCGTGCAGGTGCTGCGTCGCCTCGACTCCGGGCAGGGGCGCGAGGGCGACATCGAGCTGCTGCAGGAGCTGTGCGGCAACATCCTCGGTCGCTCCTTCTGCGCGCTCGGTGACGGCGCCACGAGCCCCATCACGTCGGCCATCAAGCACTTCCGCGACGAGTTCGAGGCCGGCCTGCACACTCCGTCGAGCCAGCTCTTCCCGCCGGCGGCGTCGACGCTCTTCGCCCAGGAGGTGGGTGCACGATGACGATCCAGGAACGTCCCGACACCGACGCCCCGGTCGAGCTGGTCACGCTGACGATCGACGACGTCGAGGTCAGCGTGCCGAAGGGCACCCTGGTGATCCGCGCCGCCGAGCTGATCGGCGTCGAGATCCCGCGCTTCTGCGACCACCCGCTGCTCGAGCCGGTCGGCGCCTGCCGCCAGTGCCTGGTCGACGTGCCCGACGCCGGCAACGGGCGGGGCTTCCCCAAGCCGCAGGCGTCGTGCACGCTCGAGGTCGCTCCCGGCATGGTCGTCAGCACGCAGGTCACGTCGCCGGTGGCGAGCAAGGCGCAGCGCGGCACGCTCGAGCTGCTGCTGATCAACCACCCGCTCGACTGTCCCGTCTGCGACAAGGGCGGCGAGTGCCCGCTGCAGAACCAGGCGATGTCGCACGGCAACGGCGAGTCACGCTTCACCGAGACCAAGCGCACGTTCCCCAAGCCGATCGAGGTGAGTCGGCAGGTCCTGCTCGACCGCGAGCGCTGCGTCCTGTGCCAGCGGTGCACCCGGTTCTCCGAGGAGATCGCGGGCGACCCGTTCATCGCCCTCGTCGAGCGCGGAGCGCACCAGCAGATCGGCATCGGTCCGGCCGCCGACGGCTCCGGCGAGTCCGGGGGAGGCGAGCCGTTCAACTCCTACTTCTCGGGCAACACGATCCAGATCTGCCCGGTGGGCGCGCTCACCAGCGCGGACTACCGGTTCCGCTCGCGGCCGTTCGACCTGGTCTCGACGCCGTCGGTCGCCGAGCACGACTCGAGCGGCTCGGCCATCCGGGTCGACCACCGGCGCGGCAAGGTCATGCGGCGCCTCGCGGGCGACGACCCCGAGGTCAACGAGGAGTGGATCACCGACAAGGACCGCTTCGGCTTCGCCTACGCGACCCAGGGCGACCGGCTGCGCACCCCGCTGGTCCGCAACGACTCCGGCGAGCTGGAGCCGGCGTCGTGGCCGGCCGCGCTGGCCGTGGCGGCCCGCGCGCTGGCACCGCACCGGGGCAAGGTCGGGGTGCTGCCCGGTGGCCGACTGACGCTCGAGGACGCGTTCGCGTACGCGGTGTTCGCGCGCGTCGCCCTCGGCACCAACGACGTCGACTTCCGCGCCCGGGCGCACTCCGACGAGGAGGCCGCCTTCCTGGCGTCGCGCGTCGCGGGTTCGGGCCTCGGGGTCACGTTCGCGTCGCTGGAGAAGGCGTCGCGGGTCGTGCTCGTCGGGCTGGAGCCCGAGGACGAGGCGGGCGTGCTGTTCCTGCGGCTCCGCAAGGCGTCGCGCCGCGGTGTCGAGGTCGTCTCGATCGCCAGCCACACCACCCGCGGCCTCACCAAGGCCGCGGGGCGCCTGATCCGCACGGCCCCGGGGCAGGAGGCGGCTGCGGTCGCCGACCTCGAGCTCGACGCGTCGTCCGTCCTGCTGGTCGGCGAGCGACTGGCCACGTCCCCCGGTGCGTACACGGCCGTGCTCGCCGCGGCGGAGCGGTCCGGCGCGCGGCTGGCCTGGGTGCCGCGTCGCGCGGGTGATCGTGGCGCCGTCGAGGCGGGCTGCCTGCCCGGCCTGCTCCCTGGCGGCCGTCCCGCGACCGACGCCGAGGCCCGCGCCGACGTGGCGGCGGCCCTGGGCGTCCGCTCGGTCCCGGCCAGGGCGGGCCGTGACCTCGCGGGCATCCTGGCCGGAGCCGCGAGCGGGTCGGTCAAGGCGCTCGTCGTCGGCGGAGTCGAGCTGGCCGACCTGCCCGACCCGGCCGCCGCCCGGGCGGCGCTCGAGGCGGCCGAGACGGTGATCAGCCTCGAGGTCCGCGAGAGCGACGTCACCCGGCTCGCCGACGTCGTGCTGCCGGTCGCTCCGATGGTCGAGCGCCCCGGCACGTTCGTCAGCTGGGAGGGTCGCCGCCGCTCGTTCGACGCGGTGCTCCACGAACCCCACTCGTTGACCGACATCCGCGTCCTGGCGGGCCTCGCCGAGGAGCTCGGCCGGCCCCTCGGCTTCCGTACCGTCGCGGGGGCCCGGGCCCGGTTCGACGAGCTCGCCGGCTGGGACGGCACGCGTCCGGAGGCGCCCGCGGTCGAGGCGGTCGCGCCGCCCTCGCCCGGACGCCAGGTCGTGCTCGACTCGTGGCGCCTGCTGATCGACGACGGACGGGGCCAGGACGGCCAGGAGCAGTACAAGGCCACTGCCCGGCGCGCGGTGATCCGCGCGAGCGAGGCGACCTTCAAGGCGTTCGACGTCGAGCCGGGTCAGCCGGCCACGCTGAGCACCGACCGAGGCGGGGTGACGCTGCCGACCGAGGTCGCCGACCTGCCCGACGGCGTCGTCTGGGCTCCCGGCAACTCCGGCACCCCGCTCACCTCGCTCGGCGTCGCCCGCGGCGGACTCGTCACCTTGAGCCCGGGAGGTGCGGCGTGATGCGCCGGCGCGTCGCGGGGCTCGAGCGAGCCGTCGGCTCCCCAGCGCCTGACCGCCGCTCCGTCGCCGCGGCCGGCGACCGGACCCCCGGAGGTGTCGCATGAGCGAGCTGTTCGGCAACGAGCCGCTGTGGGTCGTGATCGTGAAGGCCGTGATGATCTTCGCGTTCCTCGTGGTCTACACGCTGTTCAACATCTGGTTCGAGCGCCGGGTGGTGGCGCGCATGCAGCACCGCATCGGTCCCAACGTGCACGGCCCCTTCGGGCTCCTGCAGAGCCTGGCCGACGGCGTGAAGCTCGCGCTGAAGGAGGACCTGACGGTCAAGGCGGCCGACAAGGTCGTGTACGTCCTCGCCCCGATCCTGGCGACCATCCCGGCCTTCGTGGCGTGGGCGGTCATCCCGTTCGGTCCCGAGGCGAACCTCTTCGGCACGATCACGCCGCTGCAGCTGACCGACCTGCCGGTCGCGGTGCTGTTCATCCTCGCGATCACCTCGATCGGCGTGTACGGCATCGTGCTGGCCGGCTGGTCGTCCGGCTCGATCTACGCGCTCCTCGGAGGCCTGCGCTCGAGCGCGCAGATGATCTCCTACGAGGTGGCGATGGGGCTGTCGCTCGTCGCGGTCTTCATGTACGCCGGCTCGATGTCGACGTCGGAGATCGTCAGCGCGCAGCACGACATGTGGTACTTCCTGCCGCTGTTCCCCAGCTTCGTCATCTACCTGATCTCGATGGTCGGCGAGACCAACCGGGCGCCGTTCGACCTCCCCGAGGCCGAGGGCGAGCTGGTGGGCGGCTTCCACACCGAGTACTCGTCGTTGAAGTTCGCGCTGTTCTTCCTCGCCGAGTACGTCAACATGGTCACCGTCTCCGCAGTGGCCACGACGATGTTCCTCGGCGGGTGGCGCGCCCCGTTCGGCATCGCCCAGTTCTGGGAGGGCGCCAACCAGGGCTGGTGGCCGGTGCTGTGGTTCTTCCTCAAGACGCTCGGCTTCATCTTCGTGTTCGTGTGGCTGCGCGGCACCCTCCCGCGCATGCGCTACGACCAGTTCATGTCGTTCGGGTGGAAGGTCCTCATCCCGGTCTCGCTCGCCTGGATCGTCTGCGTCGCTGTCATCCGCAAGCTCGACACCGAGGGCATGCTCGACCGCGACACGTTCGTCTGGGCGGCCGTGGTGATCGGCGTCCTCGCCCTGCTGTCGTTCCTGGTGCCCGAGAAGAAGAAGCCCGAACCCGAGCCCGAGCCGGAGTTCGACGCGTTCGCGGGCGGCTACCCCGTCCCGCCCATGCCCGCACAGTCCACGCGACGGAAGGCGGACGACCGTGCCTGACGAGAAGAAGAGCGCCCTGACGGAGCTGAAGGAGGCGGCGTGGGACCCGATCGCCGGGTTCGGCGTCACGTTCCGCACCATGTTCCGCAAGCCCGTCACGGAGCAGTACCCGTTCGAGAAGGTGCCGACGGCACCGCGCTTCCACGGCCGGCACCAGCTCAACCGCTGGCCCGACGGTCTGGAGAAGTGCGTCGGATGCGAGCTCTGCGCGTGGGCGTGTCCGGCCGACGCGATCTACGTCGAGGGCGCGTCCAACGGCGCCGGCGACGGGTCCAACGGCGACGAGGGGCGGTTCAGCCCGGGGGAGCGGTACGGCCGCGTCTACCAGATCAACTACCTGCGGTGCATCCTCTGCGGGCTGTGCATCGAGGCCTGCCCCACCCGGGCGCTGACCATGACCAACGAGTACGAGCTGGCCGACTCCAGCCGCGAGAGCCTGATCTACGAGAAGTCCGACCTGCTCGCGCCGCTGCTGCCCGGCATGACCGAGCCGCCCCACGCGATGCTCATCAGCGACGACCACCACGACTACTACCGGGGCAAGCAGCTCCCGATCGTGGAGACGACGTCCGGGACGGGCGACGCATGACCGCGTTCTGGCTGCTCGCCCCG
>JALRKU010000183.1 GCA_023254755.1 Aeromicrobium sp.
CAGCACGACGTTGCGGCCCTTGGGGCCGAGGGTCACCTTCACCGCGTCGGCAAGCTGGTTCATGCCGCGCTCGAGGCCGCGACGGGCCTCCTCGTTGAACGCAATGGTCTTAGACATGGATGAGTCGTCCTCGAAACGGGATAGGAAGAACTAGCACTCTCACTATACGAGTGCTAATCAACGTGAGGCAATCGGCATCCCGACCAGGACCGGTGCGACGAGGAACCCGGCGGTCAGGCGACGTCGTAGGTGAGGGTGACGAACTGTCCGGCACGCACGACGTCGACGAGCGTGAGGCGGTCGGACCGCAGGTCGCGCGGCAGCAGCGGCGCCCCTGCGCCCAGCGTGACCGGAGCGATCGTGGCGACGACGCGATCGAGCAGTCCGGCGTCCGCGAACTGGCCCACCAGGTCTCCCCCGCCCATCAGCCAGACGTCCTTGCCGTCGGCCGCAGCGAGCATCTCGGCGTGCACCGTCGCGACCGGGTCCTGCGTGAACCGTACGTCGGCGCCGGGCACGACCGGCAGCTCGCGGTGCGTGAACACCCACGTGGGGCGGTTGCCGTAGAACTCGGACCACTTCTCGGGATGATCGACGAGCCGCTCGTGCTCGAGCAGCCACCGGTAGGTCGACGAGCCCATCGCCAGTGGACCGACCGAGGCGTAGAAGTCGTCCATCGCGGACTCGACGTCGGGTCCGTGCTCGACCGCGAACAACCAGTCCAGCGAGTGGTCGGTCGTGGCGAGGTACCCGTCGAGCGTGGTCGCTGTGTAGTAGACGGTGGCCATGGGCCGACGGTAGCGGCGGATCCGGACACCTCAGACGCTGAAGAGCAGGAACAGTCCCGTGAACGTGTAGGCGACCATCAGCACCAGCATCGCCAGCTGGCCCGTGAGTCGGTGGGCCCGCGGAAGGAGCTCGAGCGCCTTGTCGTGCGCCGCGACCACCGCGAGCACGTGCCCCGCGACGACGAAGCCGACCTTCAGCGCCGCCAGCGTCGACGTGTGCTCGGACAGGAAGTACGAGATCCCGGGGTCGCCGAGCGGCTGCCACCCCTGGCCGAACGGGTCGAGCAGGGCGTGGAAGGCCTGCTGACCCTTCTCGAGCAGGTAGGTCAGGTAGTGCGCGAAGACGTAGCCGACCACGATCGGCACGAGCGAGTGCGCCATCGCTCCCGGCATCCGTCGGCGCTGCTCCGCGGACAGACCACCGGTCGCGACCGACGCCGCGACGAACAGGGTCGCGACGACCACGCAGAAGCCGACGAGCGTCAGCGTGTGGATCGGCCCCGACAGCGACCTGGACTGCCAGAACTCGGAGGCGGAGAAGCTGTCGTAGGCCGTGGAGCCCAGCAGCACCGCGAGCACTGCGACCAGTCCGGGGCGGACCGGGAGCGCCGGCAGCGCCCGCAGCGGGTTGTGCAGCCCCCAGCGCCCGTCGCGCACGAACGGCGACAGCCGGGCGACGACCGCCGAGTAGACGTCGAACGGATCGGCGCGGTCGAACCAGACGGGGCCGAACAGCACGCCGCCGGTCAGGGTGACGGCGGCGTAGACGGCGACCCACCAGCACATCGTGGTGACGGAACCCGGATCGGGCGACGCGAGCTCGAGCCACACGAAGGCGAGCAGACCGGCCGCGGCCGGCCAGTACCCGAGGCGTTCGGGGTAGCGCAGGAACCCCTCGGGGCGGCGCACCAGGCGTCCGACGACGCCCTGGACCGTGCGCCACGGCGACAGCTCGCGCCACACGTGCCCCGCGACGAGGGCGAGCGGCACGAGGCCGACCCACACGAAGACGTAGACGGCCTGGAGCCCGCCGTTGCTCGCGTCGTCGGGCCCCCCGAACAGCGCCGCCAGGAACCAGCCGCCGAGGAGCAGGCCGACGATCGCGAGCCACGGACGCCGCGGCGGTGGATCAGCGGGGACGGGACCGCCGGCGAACCGCGGCTCCTTCCAGGCGAGGGCCAGCACCGCGAACGAGATGGTGAGCGCCCACGAGGCGCCGACCATGGCGTACAGGAACGGGATGGGCAGGTCGGTCGACCCGCCCAGCCCGTGCTGCGGCAGGAGCACCGCGGGCAGCGACGACGGCAGCCTCACGGGCGCACGACGAGCTGGACGATGGTCGCGTCCAGGTGGTGCGACTCGACGGCCACCTGACCGGGGGTGTCGAGGGCGAAGGAGAGCTCCTTGCCGCGGTCGCCCGCCGCGACCTCGAGCTCGTGCTCGGGGTCGGAGTGCACGTGGATCTCGTCGGCGGCGTCGGTCGTGACGCGCAGCGTGACGCGCTCACCCACCGTCACCTCGATCCGCTCGCCCCGTGGCGTGACCTTGCCGTCGGCGATGGTGACGTCGACCGTGACGCCCGCGGCCGCCTCGGTGGACTCCGCGGAAGGACTACCCGAGGCGTCGGCGGACGCAGTGACCGAAGGCGTCGATCCGGCGTCGTGGGGCTCGTCCGAGCCACAACCGGCGAGCGCGAGGGCCAGGACCAGAGCGGCGGTTCCGGCGATCCGGGTGATCACGAGAGGTCTCCTTCGGTGTCGTCGTGCGGGGTGTCGGGCTCGAGCGCGCGCTGGAGCGTCTCGTTCTCCTCGCGCTCGGCGATGCGGTCCTTCCGGGCGATGTAGAGCACGACGCCGACCACCACGACCGCCGGCACGAAGGCCGGGATCGCGAGCAGCGCCGCGTGGTGCGCGAGCAGCTGGTCGGGCAGGTCCAGGGGGACGTCCGGCGTCATGCGTCGACGGTAGTCCGGTCGCCCTTCGACGCCTCCTCGGCCTCGACCGCGCGGCCGATGCGGTTGGCGGTGACGCCGATGCCGAGCACGATCCCGAGGCTGCACAGGAGCACGACCATGTTGGCGAGCGTCCACAGCCACTGCGGGTGGTCGTCGGTGCGCTCGCGCTGCAGGACGTCGATCTCCGGGATGAACGGACGGGTGAAGGAGGCCGGCGTCGGCACCTCCTTCGCATCCAGCGCCTCGTCGGCGGGCAGGTAGATCGGCACCCCGGTCATCGTGCGACCGTCCTGGACGCGGAGCAGGGTCTTCCACGAGCCGCCGATCGGGACCGGCTTGGTCGACTCCCACGTGTCGTCGCCGGTGCGGCGCAAGCGGTCGGTGACGACGCCCTCGCCGCCGCCCTGCCACGCCGTGATCTGCACCCAGGTGGGGTGCTCGTCGACGAGGCCGGGCGTCAGCGAGACCTGGGCGGTGATCTCGGGCTCGGACTGCGTGCCGACCTGGGTGACCTCGAACGACGCCTCGGCGTCCTCGGGCACGGTCGCGTGCAGGCCGTTCGCGACGGCCACGGCGGTGACCAGGACGGACCCGGCCATGATGGTGCGTCCCACGGCGGGGCGCGGGAGCCGGCCCCGCAGGCCGAGGAAGAACAGCGAGCCGCACAGCCCGGCCGCGACGCCGGTCGGAACCGCCATCGCGAGGCCCTCGAGCCACATGTCCTGGGTCCAGGGGAACTGGAACACGCGGTCGGCCCACAGCAGCTCGGTGGCCGAGCCGACCGTCGCGATCAGCAGGCCGCCGACCGCGCCGAACCACAACGGCCGGTCCTTGAGCCGGCTCAGCGCCAGCAGCTCGACGACGATCGCACTGCCCAGGTAGAGCGGGAACACGTTCTCGGCCTGGCCGAAGAAGTCGGAGACCAGGAACGCGACGATGCCGCGGATCAGCAGGAAGAACACCGCGACCGCGACGGCCGCGCCGGGTCCGATGTACAGGCGCGCCGCGACCAGGGAGATGCCTGCGGCGATCGCGATCATCATCGGCTCGAAGACGAACCGGAACTGGGCGATGCCGAAGTCGAACTCGGCCTGGAACACCGACAGGCCGATGAGGAGGCCGCCGAACGCCATCGACAGCATGACGGTGTCGATCCAGGCCGGCTTCTCGATGCCCTTGGCCTCGAAGGCGAAGTCGGCCTCGCGGTGCAGCATGATGATGCCCGCGGTCGACAGGCCGGCCCCTCCGATCAGCATCAGGTGGGTGGGACCCCACAACGTGACGTCCTGGCCGAACAGCCGGTGCCACACGTCGTCGAGCGGGAAGCCGATGAGGGCGTAGAAGCCGCACGCGGCGATGAAGATGC
>JALRKU010000487.1 GCA_023254755.1 Aeromicrobium sp.
CGGGGCCGAGGTCGGTGCTGGCCATCGCGAGGACGGCCATGCGGAGGCGCGCACCGGCGGTGAGCAGCATGTCGAGCTCGCGCGCGGGCGGCAGCGGCGAGACCTCGTTGGCCAGGTCGATCAGGTCGTCGGTGGTGTCGCCCATGGCCGAGACCACCACGACGACGTCGTGGCCGGCCTTCTTGGTGGCGACGATGCGCTGCGCGACGCGCTTGACGGCGGTGGCGTCGGCAACGGACGAGCCGCCGTACTTCTGGACGACGATGCTGCGAGTGGTGGGTCCCACGGATGGATCCTTGCTGAAACGGTGGGGGATCGAGTCCGGGCGACGCTGACCGGGCACTCTCCCCATCCTACCGGGCGCCGGGGTGGGCCACGACGGTCGTTCCTGCCACGAGACCACGACGACCCGCCGGACACGACGACGGCGCGGCCGCCGGATCCCGAGGAGGGTCCGGCGACCGCGCCGCGCGCGGCCCCCTGGGTCAGGAGGTCGTGAGGGTCAGCCCGTAGGCGTTCAGGATCTCGTTGACCGGCTGGAAGTAGGTCGTGCCGCCGACGCTGCAGTTGCCCGAACCGCCGGACGTCACGCCCTGGGCCTGCGACCCGGAGATCGCGGAGCCGCCCGAGTCACCAGGCTCGGCGCAGACCGAGGTGCGGATGAGCCCGTACACCGAGCCCTCCGCGTAGTTCACGGTCGAGCTGCGCGCCTGGATCGTTCCGCAGTGCCAGCCGGTCGTGGAGCCCGAGCGGCAGATCGACGACCCGACGGCCACCTCGCTCGAGCCCTTCACGGCGACGCTGCCGCCCGCGTAGTCGTTGACCGAGCCCGACACGGCTGACGACGTGCGGACGTACGCGTAGTCGTTGCCGGGGAAGCTCGAGCCGGCGAAGGTGCCGGACGGCGAGGTCGAGTCGCCCGTCGAGCCGCAGTGGCCCGCGGTGACGAAGCCGCCGTTGACCGCGAAGCCGACGGAGCACCGTGCCGTGCCGTTGATGTAGTACGCGTCGCCGCCCTGGGCGAGCGGCTGCGGCTTCTCGGGACCCTCCTCGATCGCGACCGCGGCCGACGGCACGCCGGCGTCGGCGACGAACGTCTCGGCGGCGGCCGTGTCGCGGGTCGAGACCACGACCTGGTTGGACGTGACGTCGACGTACCAGCCGGCGACCTGGGTCGGGGTGTCGGCGGCATCGAGCCGGTCGACGTAGCCGTCGAGCTCGGCCGAGGAGCGCTCGACGGTGCGGGCCTCGGCGCCCGCGGCCTCGACGGTGGTCGCTGCGGAGGCGTCGCTCACGGCCACCACCAGGGAGCCGCTCTTCGCGTCGTACCAGGCGCCCGCGTAGTCCGCTCCCAGCGTCGAGCGCAGCGACCGGTCGGTCTTCGTGGCCCGGAGCTCGTCGGCGATCCGCGCCTTCGCCTGGGTGGGCGACAGGCCCAGGTCGCGCTCCATCGCGCCGAGCATCGTGACCCTCGACGGGGTCGGATCAGGTGTCGGCGCCGCCGTGGCCTGCGTGCCGAGCGCGGTCGTGACGGCGGCCATGGCGGCCACCGACCCGAAGGCGATGCGCTTGCTGGTTCCCATGGATGTACCCCTTCGTCGAGGTGGCACCGGAGTTCGCCCGGATCCACCGACTCGGCGGAGGCCCGATCGGCCCTCCGCAGCCCCCCGAGGGCTTGCGAATGAACGTAGTCGCTGGTCAGCGCGTCAGGGCCATACCGAAAGAGTCATACCGCCGGGGTGATGCCCGGGTCGTGCTGCTCGCCGAAGCCGGCGTGACGCTCGAGCCACGTCGAGTAGACGGGCGCACGGGCCACGAGGTCGCCGTGGGCGAGCCGCACCTGCAGCAGCAGCTCGTCGGCGAAGTCCGCCGCCGAGGACTCGGGTCGCCAGCCCACCAGGTGGCGCCAGCGCAGGGGGACGTCGGCGACCGGCACCGTGACGAGCCCCGGCAGCGTCCGGGTGGGCTGGCAGAGTGCCACCGCGGTGCC
>JALRKU010000488.1 GCA_023254755.1 Aeromicrobium sp.
CGATGCCGAGTGCCCAGGCGAAGGGCCCGAACACGCCCGCATGCTCGACGAACTGCCATTGCGGGCCGCCGATCTGGTAATTGGCCCAGAGCAGGATGCCGAGTGCCAGGTTCACGAGCGTGGCACCGAGCGCCAGCCACCGCGCGCCCGGGCCGCTGATGAACAGGCAGCCGATCGCTGCCGCCAGCGGCAGCGCGATCATGAGGCTCAGAATGGGGAAACCCAACGAATTCACTTCTTGAAACCCCCAACCTCGTTCGTGCCGAGCGCAGTCGAGGCGCGCTCCACGGTGCCGACGCCCCTCGACGACGTCGCCGTCCTGCAGCGTGACGCGCACGAGCCGGTCGGCGTTGCGCCGCCAGTGCCGGGGCAGCGTGAGCGGTCGGTCGACGCCGCGCGAGGTGACCTCGAGCGTGTACGGAGCCTCCCCCATCGTGCCGTCGTCGTCGAGCGCGACCGAGACCGCGCGCGTGGCGGCGGCGATCTCGTCGATGCCCACGCCGCTGTCGGAGTCGACGGCCACGCGCACGAGGCGGTTCTTGCCGGCGTCGCGGACGTCGAGGTGCTCCAGGTCGAGTCCGAGGGACGCGACGCACCGTTCGACGACGGGGGTCAGGCGGGTCGTGATGTCGGCCATCTGGCACCTCCGTCTTGAGTTGTCCACCACTGGTGTCGGTCCACCCTAGCGAATCGTCTCGGCTACCGTGACGCTCGTGGTGAGCCGTCGCGTCGTCCTGGCCGCAGGCGCCGGAGTCGTCGCGGCGGGCGGTGCCGCGCTCGTGGTGGGCGACCGGCTCGACGACGCGCTGAGGGTCCTCGGCGTGCCGCCGAAGGACCGTCCTGACGCGGGCGACGTGCGGCTCGCGGCGCGGGCCCGGGCCGAGGCCGACGCCCTCGTCGACCGCGCCGTGGCGGACGACGCGCCCGCTGCCGTCGTCGCCGTCCTGCGCGAGCAGGCGGCCGGTCTGCCGGCCACGGCGACGAGCACGACGGTCGCCGACGACCTCGAGACCGCGTGCCGTGCCGCGTCGGCCGCCCGCCGCGACGACGCCCTCGAGGCGGTCTCCCCCGACCTCGTCGCGGTGCTCGCGTCGCTGTCCGCCGGTCTCGCCCAGGTCACCCGAACGGTGGCGAGCCGATGACCGACCGTGAGCGCGCGCTGCTGGCCTGGCTGTCCCTCGAGCGAGAGGCCGTGTGGTTCTACCCGCTCGCCGGGGCACGGGTCCCGGCGCTGGCGGAGAGGGCGCGCCGCGCGGCGACGGCGCACCGCGCCGTGCGCGACCGGCTGGTCGGGCTCGTGTCCGACGACACGACGCGCGCCGAGGCGGCGTACGACGTCGGCCGGATCGACGACCGCGGCGACGCCGAGCGCATCGCGGTCTCGCTCGAGCGGCGCATCCAGCAGGCCAGCCTGGCGGCCGTCCGCACGTCGACCCCCGAGTCCCGACCCTTCGCCCTCGCCGGGCTGCGCACCGCCGCCCTCGCCGAGCTCACCTGGGGCGGCCACGCCCGCCCCTACCCCGGCCTCGACGCCTGATCGTCCCGTGGGCCTCAGGGGTCCCCAGATTCACACGGCACCGTGTGAAACCGGGGTCGACGACAACAAGCTTGTTGTCGTCAACCCCAGGTTCTTGATGCCAGCAGGTCCGGGTGGGTTCAGGACGTCAGGCGGGCGACGATCTCGCCGACGGGCACGTCGACGCGCTCGCCGGTGGCACGGTCCTTGAGCTCGACCACGCCGTCGGCGAAGCCCTTGCCGACCACGACGATGCGCGGCACACCGATCAGCTCGGCGTCCTTGAACTTCACGCCGGGCGACACCTTGCCGACGCGGTCGTCGTACAGGACGTCGAGTCCCGCGGCGCGCAGGTCGTCGTAGAGGCCGTCGCCGGCCGCGACGAGCGTCTCGTCCTTGCCGGCGACCACCAGGTGGACGTCGTAGGGCGCCAGCTCGGCAGGCCAGCACAGGCCGAGGTCGTCGTGGGCGTACTCGGCGACAGCGGCGACCGCACGCGAGATGCCGACGCCGTACGACCCCATCGTGACGGTGACCAGCTTGCCGTTCTCGTCGAGGACCTGGAGTCCGAGCGCCTCGGCGTAGAGGCGACCGAGCTGGAAGATGTGGCCCATCTCGATGCCACGGGCCAGCTCGAGCGGACCCGATCCGTCGGGCGCCGGATCACCGGGACGGACCTCGGCGGCCTCGATCGTGCCGTCGGACGTGAAGTCGCGGCCGGCGACCAGGTCGATCACGTGGGAGCCCAGCACGTTGGCCCCGGTGACCCAGCGGGTTCCCTCGACGACGCGCGGATCGGTCAGGTAGCGGATGCCCGACACGCTCTCGACGCCCAGCACCCCAGGCCCGATGTAGCCCTTGACCAGGGCCGGGTGCGCCGCGAAGTCCTTCTCCTCGAACGGCTCGATCTCGGCAGGGGCGACGACGGCCTCGAGCCGCTTCGGGTCGACCTCACGGTCGCCCGGCACGCCGATCGCCAGGGGCTCGCGGGTGCCGTCGGGGTGCCGCAGCACGACGAGGACGTTCTTGAGCGTGTCGGACGCCTGCCACGGGCGGTCGTCGCGCGGGAACGCCTCGTTCAGGTGCGCCACGAGGGTGTCGATCGTGGGGGTGTCGGGCGTCTGCTCGGCGTGCGCGGCGGGCACGTCGTCGTACGGCAGCGGATCGGGCACCACCGTCGTGACGGCCTCGACGTTGGCCGCGTAGCCGCCCGGCGAGCGCACGAAGGTGTCCTCGCCGGTGTCGGAGACCGCCAGGAACTCCTCGCTCGCCGAGCCGCCCATCGCGCCGGACTGGGCGTGCACCACGACGTACTCGAAGCCCAGCCGGTCGAAGATGCGGACGTACGCCTCGCGGAATCGCTGGTACGACGCCGAGAGACCGGCGTCGTCGATGTCGAAGGAGTACGCGTCCTTCATGATGAACTCGCGGCCGCGCAGGATGCCGGCACGGGGCCTCGCCTCGTCGCGGTACTTGGTCTGCACCTGGTAGAGGCTCACCGGCAGGTCCTTGTACGACGAGTAGAGGTCCTTGACCAGGAGGGTGAAGAACTCCTCGTGCGTGGGGCCCAGCATCATGTCGTTGTCACGCCGGTCCTTGAGCCGGAAGACGTTCGGCCCGTAGTCCGTCCACCGCCCGGAGGCCTCGTAGGGCTCGCGGGGCAGCAGGGCCGGGAACCGCACCTCCTGGGCGCCCATCGCGTCCATCTCCTCGCGGACGATCGCCTCGACCTTGGCCAGCACCTTCAGCCCGAGCGGCAGCCAGGAGTAGATGCCCGGCGCGACACGACGGACGTAGCCGGCGCGGACGAGCAGCTTGTGGCTCGGCACCTCGGCGTCGGCGGGATCGTCGCGCAGGGTGCGCAGGAACAGGGTCGACATTCGTAGCACCCGCTCAGGCTAGTGGGACGGGAATGCGCTTGCGCCGCGCGAGAGGCTGGCCTCA
>JALRKU010000493.1 GCA_023254755.1 Aeromicrobium sp.
CGACAGCACGATCGACACGACGATGGCCAGCAGCAGCGACGGGAACGCGTAGAGCGCGTCCATGACGAAGACCAGCAGGCGGTCGACCCAGCCGCCGAGGTAGCCCGACAACAGCCCGAGCGGCACGCCGACCAGGCCGGACAGGATGACGGCGAGCACGATCACCGCGACGGCCGTGCGGGCGCCGAAGACGACCCGCGACAGCACGTCGGTGCCGGCCACCGTGGTGCCGAACCAGTGGGCGGCCGACGGTGCCTGCTGGGTGCCGAACGCGACGCCGTCGGAGCCGCGCACCTGGTCGAAGCCGTAGGGCGCGAGCAGCGGCGCGAACACCGCGACGAGCACGAAGAACGCCACCAGGCCGAAGCCCAGCAGCAGCATGAACTTCTGCAGTCCGTGCGCCTGGCGCACGACGGCCGGAGCCCGGAGCGCCATCAGGACCACACCTCCGACACACGACGGGCGGGCGAGCCGGTGGCCTCACCGGCGCCTTCCCGCTCGCTGCCGACCGGGGTCGGGAACGTCGGTGTCGAGGTGCTCATCAGAACCTCACTCGCGGATCGACGAGCGCCACGACGGCGTCGATGACGAAGGACATGATCCCGACGATGAGGGCGATGACGGTGACGATGCCCTGGACCGCCAGGAAGTCGCGGCGGACCAGGTACTCGCTGAGCGCGTAGCCCAGGCCCTTCCACTCGAACGTGGTCTCGGTGAGGATCGCGCCGCCGAGCAGCATCGCGATCTGCATGCCCATGACGGTGACGACCGGCACCAGCGCGTTGCGGAACGCGTGCTTGCGCAGCACGCGACGCTCGGTCACGCCGCGGGCGCGCGCCGCGGTCACGTAGTCCATGCGCAGGGTCTGCAGCAGGTTGACGCGCACCAGCCGGATGAACACGCCGCCCGTCAGCAGCCCGAGGGCGATGGCCGGCAGCATTGCGTGCTGCAGCACGTCCCAGATCAGCGACGGCTCGCCCCACAGGATCGCGTCGACGATCATGATGTGCGTCTGCGGCTCGACCTGCTGCAGGGTCAGCTCGGTGCCGGTGCTCGCCCGGCCCGACGAGGGCCAGCCGAACGGCGTGAAGGCCAGCTTGAGCAGCAGTCCCACGAAGAACACGGGTGCCGCGTAGACCAGGATCGAGAACAGGCGCAGCGCCACGTCGGGCAGCCGGTCGCGGTACCGCGCCGCCAGGCGACCCAGCGGCACACCGACCGCGAACGCCACGAGCAGCGACCAGAACGCCAGCTCGAGCGTGGCGGCGCCGTTGACGACGAGGATGTCGGAGACCTTGCGGTTGTCGGTGAGGGTGACACCGAAGTCGCCACGCACCAGGCCGCTCAGGTACTCCCAGTACTGCGTGAGGATCGGCCGGTCGAGCCCTGCCTGCGCCTTGCGCTCGGCGATCTGCTCGGCCGTGAGCCGCCCCCCGAGCGCCGCCTGGATCGGGTCGCCGATGACGCGCATCATGACGAAGACCAGCGTGACCAGCAGCCAGATCATGGGCACGAGCAGCGCGAGCCGCACGAGCAGGTAGCGGGCG
>JALRKU010000031.1 GCA_023254755.1 Aeromicrobium sp.
ATAGCAGCCTGCGCACCTTGCACCGGAGTAATGTAATTTACATATGCCGCAACGCGAGCTGCTACTTCAGGGTCATCGTAGTAATTGATTAGCTTCTCAACATTTGCATTGTTCTTTGAGGTGCTTGGGATGATGAAGTTATCCGCAGAGATGGTTCCGCCTGATTCTGGGATTGCGAATTCGAACTTGCCGTTGGCGAAGCGGAAGGCCAGGATGTTCTGGACCGTCTCCTTGCCCAGGTAGTGGTCGATGCGGAACACGCTCTCGGGCGGGAACACCTCGGCGACGATCTGGTTGAGCTCACGGGCCGACTCGAGGTCGTGGCCGAACGGCTTCTCGATGACTACGCGGCGCCAGGAGTCGCCGGGGGCCGAGGCGAGACCGTGCTCCTTCAGCTTGCTGACGACCACGGGGAACAGGCCGGGCGGGACCGACAGGTAGAACGCGTGGTTGCCCTGGGTGCCCTGCTTCTCGTCGAGCTCGGCGAGCGTCGTGGCGAGGTTCTCCCAGGCCTCGTCGTCGTCGAACGACCCCTCGACGAACCGGACGCCCGAGTAGAGCTGCTTCCACACGCTCTCTCGCCACTCGGTGCGGGCGCCCTCCTTGGCCGCCTTCTTGGCCAGGTCGGCGAAGCCGTCGCGCCCGAAGTCGTGACGGGCGAAGCCGACGAGCGCGAAGCCCGGGGGCAGCAGCCCGCGGTTGGCGAGGTCGTAGATGGCGGGGATGAGCTTGCGCCGCGACAGGTCACCCGTGACGCCGAAGAGCACCAGGCCGCAGGGGCCCGCGATCTGCGGCAGCCGGCGGTCCTGCGGGTCGCGGAGCGGATTGGTCACGCTCACGCCAGCGCCTCCCGGATCCGGTCGAGCTCGGCCAGGTCCCGCAGGTGCAGCGTCAGCACCGGACGCTCGTGGCCGCGCAGCACCTGGGCGTCGCCGGCCGCCTGCGACGCGATGAAGCCACCGAAGGTGAAGTCGCGTCCCGGTACGGCGAGGTCGTGCTGGGGCTCGCAGGTGATCTGCAGGAAGACGCCGATCGGTGTGCCGCCCTTGTGGTACTGACCGGTCGAGTGCAGGAAGCGCGGGCCCCAGCCGAACGTGACGGGCCGACCGGTCCGGGCGGCTGCCGACTCGCGCACCTCGGCGAAGGAGGCCAGGTCGACGCGGTCGAGGTAGGCCTGGATCGCCAGGTAGCCGTGGTGCGGGTCGATCTCGCCGAGCAGCTCGGCGACGGCCTGCTCGACCGATCCGGCCGTGCTGCCGAACAGCTCGATGCCGCCGTCGACGGAGTCGGGGGTCGGCGAGGGAGCCGAGCCGCCCAGCAGCTCGCGCGCCGCAGCCTTCGCGCTCTCGACGTCGGGCTGGTCGAACGGGTCGATGCCGATGAAGTAGCCGGCGACGGCGGTCGCGACTTCCCACACCAGCATCTGGCTGGCCAGGGGACCGTCGAGGGCGACCGCGAAGCCGGAGGCCGCCGGCGCGGTCTCGGAGGTCCCGAGACCGACGAGGATCGAGTCCTCTGTGCTGGGGGAGAAGTTGGGTGCGTCGGCCGACGGCACGACGACCGGCAGCACGCCACGACCGATCTTGCCGGTCGACTCGGCGACCAGCTGCTCGATCCAGTCGCCCAGGCCGGCGCCTGACTCGTCGAGGAGCACCAGCTTGTCGACGCGGTGCCGGTTCGCGACACCGATGAGGGTGCCGAGCTGCACCGCCGCGCCGTCCGGGGCGAAGGCGTCGGTCGCGGCCGCGTCGTCGAGCAGGGCCCCGATGTCGGCGCCGGCCAGACCGCTCGGGACCAGTCCGAACGCCGTCAGCGCCGAGTACCTGCCGCCGACGTGGGGGTCGGCATGGAACACGCGGTACCCCGCGGCCGTCGCCTCGCCGTCGAGAGGGGAGCCGGGATCGGTGACCACGACGATGTGTCGGGCCGGGTCGAGTCCGGCGTCGCGGAACGCCTGCTCGTACGCGCGGCGCTGGCTGTCGGTCTCGACGGTGCCGCCGGACTTGCTCGAGACGACGACGATGCTGCGCTCGAGGCGGTCGGTCAGCGCGGAGCGCACCATGTCGGGCTGAGACGAGTCCAGCACCGTGAGCTCGACGCCGGCCGCCGCGCAGATCACCTCGGGAGCGAGTGACGAGCCACCCATGCCGCACAGCACGACGTGGTCGAGACCTGCGTCGGCCAGCTCGGTGCGCAACGCCTCGATCTCGCCGACGAGTGGACGCGAGGTCTCGGCGAGCGAGACCCACGACAGGCGGATCGACGCCTCGGACTCGGCGTCGGGGCCCCAGACGGTGGGGTCCTGCTCACCGATGCGCGGGCCGACGCGGTCGGAGACGGCCTGCTGCAGCGCCGCCTCCAGCTCTGCGGTGTCGGGCGCGTCGAAGGTGATGGTCAGCTCCTGGTCGCCCATCGCGATCAGGCCTTGTCGAGCTCGGACTGGACGGTCTCGAGCAGCTCGGCCCAGGAGGCGTCAAACTTCTCCAAGCCCTCCTTCTCGAGCTGGAGCACGACCTCGTCGTACGAGATGCCGAGCTCCTCCAGGGCGGTGATCACCGCCCTGGACTCGTCGTACCGGCCGGTGACCGTGTCACCGGTGACTTCGCCGTGGTCGGCGAACGCCTCGAGCGTCTTCTCCGACATCGTGTTGACCGTGTCGGCGACGACCAGCTCGGACACGTAGAGCGTGTCGGGGTAGGCGGGGTCCTTGACGCCGGTCGACGCCCAGAGGGGCCTCTGCGCATGGGCGCCCTGCGCCTTCAGGGCCGCGAACCGCTCACTGCCGAAGACCTCCTCGAAGGCCTCGTAGGCCAGGCGCGCGTTGGCCAGAGCGGCCTTGCCGCGCAGCTCGTGGCCCTCGGGCAGCCGCTGGTCGACCTCGGTGTCGACGCGGCTGACGAAGAAGGAGGCGACCGAGTGGATCGTGGACAGGTCGTGACCGCTGGCGGCGGCCTGCTCGAGCCCGTAGAGGTAGGCGTCCATGACACCGCGGTACCGCTCGAGGGAGAAGATCAGCGTCACGTTCACGCTGATGCCCGCAGCGATCGTCGCGGCGATCGCCGGCAGGCCCTCCTCGGTCGCGGGGATCTTGATCAGCAGGTTGGGGCGGTCGACGCGCTTCCAGAGCTGCTGGGCGATGTCGACGGTCCGGTCGCTGTCGCGAGCTGCCCCGGGATCGACCTCGATCGAGACCCGTCCGTCAACGCCACCGGTCGCGTCGAACACGGGCCGGAGGACGTCGCAGGCGTTCTGCACGTCGGTCGTGGTGAGCTCGAAGACCGTGGTGTCGACGTCGGCCCCCGACGCCTTCAGCTCGGCGACCTGAGCGCTGTAGCGGTCGCCCTTCGCGAGGGCCGAGGCGAAGATCGTGGGGTTGGTCGTGACGCCGACGACGCCCGAGTCGCGCACGAGGTCGGCCAGGTTGCCGGTCTCGATGCGCTCTCGCGAGAGGTCGTCGAGCCAGATCGACACCCCCGCGTCAGCGAGGGCCTTGAGTCGCTCGTTCATGGTTCCCTCCAGTGGTTCTGTTCTGGTCAGTGGGCGTCTGCCGGGCCGATCGACCCCGCGAGACGGGCGTGGAACGGCACGGTCGGTGCCTCTCCTGCCGCGGCGATGCTGTCGCGCGCCGCCTGGGTGACGGCGTCGGTGGTGATGCCGAACTCGTCGTAGAGCTTGGCGAACGCGGCCGATGCGCCGTAGTGGTCGAGCCCGACGATGCGGCCGGCGTCGCCGACGACGTCGCGCCAGCCGAACGTGATGCCGGCCTCGACGACGACCCGGGCGCGCACGGCCGGCGGGAGCACCTCGTCGCGGTATGCGGCGTCCTGCTCCTCGAACCACTCGCGGCACGGCATCGAGACGACCCGCGCCTGGACGCCCTCGGCGGCCAGCGAGTCGCGCGCGGCGACGGCCAGCTGGACCTCGGATCCGGTGGCGACCAGGATCACGTCGGGCTCTCCCTCGGTGTCGAGCAGCGTGTAGGCGCCCTTGGCGACGCCGTCGAGCCCGGCGTACCCGTCCTCGCCCCGGGGGAACGTGGGAAGGTTCTGCCGGCTCAGCGCCAGCGCCGCCGGACGGTCGGTGTGGCCGAGCACGGTCTTCCACGCGGCCACGGTCTCGTTGGCGTCGGCCGGACGGACGACGTCGAGACCGGGGATCGCGCGCAACGACTGCAGGTGCTCGACCGGCTGGTGCGTGGGGCCGTCCTCGCCGAGTCCGATCGAGTCGTGGGTCCACACGAAGGTGACGGGCAGCTTCTGCAGCGCCGCGAGACGGACGGCGGGGCGCATGTAGTCGCTGAACACCAGGAAGGTCGCCCCGTACGGGCGGAGGCCGCCGTGGACCGCCAGCCCGTTCACGAACGCCCCCATGGCGTGTTCCCGGACACCGAAGTGGAAGTTGCGGCCGGCGGGTGAGTCGGCCT
>JALRKU010000028.1 GCA_023254755.1 Aeromicrobium sp.
ACGAAGATGTTGTCGAAGATGCGGTAGGCGTCGAGCGCACGGAAGAGGACGGCGACCATGATCGCCGTGCGCATGTTCGGCAGGATTACGCGCCACAGCCGCTGCCACCAGCTCGCACCGTCGACCTTGGCGGCCTCGAGCATGTCCTCGGACACCTGGGCCAGGCCGGCCAGCAGCAGCAGCGACATGAACGGAGTGGTCTTCCAGATCTCAGAGATCATGATCGCCGCGAGCGACGAGCTGGTGTTGGAGAACCAGTTGAAGTCGTCGCCGACGAACGGCAGCCAGCCGTTGACGAACCCGTTGGTGTTGGAGAACGCGAACTGCCAGGCGAAGCCCGAGACGACGGTGATGATGCCGTAGGGGATGAGGATCGAGGTCCGCACGAGCCCGCGGGCGAAGACGAGTCGGTGCATCACCATCGCGAAGGCGAAGCCGATGACCAGCTCGACGGCGACGGTCACGACCATGATGAAGACGGTGTTCGCGGTGTCGCGCCAGAAGAGGCTGTCGGTCAGGGCCGTCACGTAGTTGTCGAGGCCGACGAACTCGCGCTCGTCGGGAGCCGTCAGCGAGTAGCTGAAGAGCGACAGGTAGAGCGCACGCAGCATCGGGAACGCGGTGACGAGCAGCATCAGCGCGACGGCCGGCGCCACCAGCCTCAGGGCGAGCCGGTTCTCGCCGCGGCTGCGGTCGGAGGCGCGGGTGGCGGTGGAGGTGCTCACAGCAGGGCCTCCCCTCGGAGGACGGCGCCCAGGAAGTCGGCCGACTTCTTCGGCGTGGTGTCGGGGTCGACCTGGCGCGGGGAGTGCCAGACGGACTGGATCGCGCTCGAGATCTGGCTGTAGAACGCGCTCTTCGGGCGCGGGCCGCCGGTGTCGATGCTCTCGGCCCACAGGGCGAGCAGGTCGGCCGGGTAGGCGTCCTTGAGCGCCGCGGAGTCGTAGACCGACTGGCGCGCCGGCATGAGGCCCTCGTTGACGGCGAGGTCGCGCTGCGCCTCGGCGTTCGTGACGCACACGGCGGCCTCCTGGGCGAAGTCGGGGTGCTTCGAGAAGGCGCCGACGCCGATGTCGATGCCGCCGATCGGGGGCCGTGACTCCTCGCCCTCCACGGTCTGTGGGTAGCGGGCCCAGCCGAGGTCCTTCAGCTCGTCCTCGTCCTTCGGTCCGCCCGCCTTGCCGACGAGTCCCTCGTAGTTCTTGTAGACGAAGGTCCAGTTGGTCATGAACTCGCCGGCACCCCTTTCGGGGTACATGCGTCCGAGGCTGGTGCCCTCGTTGGACGTGGTGAAGTCGGGCTGCCGAGCGCGCGAGTCGGCGAGCTTGGCGATCACGGCGGCGGCGTCGCGTCCGGCGTCGGAGTCGATGTCGACCTTGGCGTCGCGGCCGTCCTCGGCGGTGGCCGGATCGATGATGTCACCGCCGGCACCTTGGACCAGCGCGTTGATCCACACGACGTAGGCCTCGTACTTGTTGGCCTGCACCCCGACGGTGCCGTCGTGGTCGGCGGCGGCGTCGATGACCTGGTCCCAGGTGACCGGCTGCGTCATGTCGAGGCCGGCGGCGTCGGCGAGCGACCTGCGGTACCAGAGCACCTGCGTGTTGGCCCACTGCGGTGCCGCGACCACCTGGTCGTCCCACTGCACCGTCTCGGCAGCGCCCTTGAGCACGTCGTCGTCGAGCACCTGGTCGGCGAGCTCGCCCTCGAACGGGAGGAGCCACTGGGCGTTGGCGAACTCCGGCACGAACACCGGGTCGAGGCTCATCAGGTCCGTCTTGCTGTCCTTGGCCGCCAGCCGCCGGGCCAGCTGCGTGCGCTGATCGGTCGCGCTGGCGGGCAGCAGCTGGATCGCGATGTCGTAGTCGTCGGTGCTGCAGCGCTCGGCCAGGTCGGTGAGCGTGGCCTGCCCGTCGGGGTTGATGTACCAGTTGAGCGTCGGCTTGCCGCCGTCGCCGCCGCAGGCCGCCAGCAGGCCGGCCGCGAGCACGGTGGAGGCTGCCGCGCACGCGACCCGGAACCCCGTCGGACGCCTCATGCCACCACTCTCCCCGTCGCCTGTGTGTGAGCCAGGCCACACCAACCTAGGCCCGGCTCGGACGGTCTGCAACCAGGGTTCAGCCGGCGGGGCGCAGCCAGACCGTCATGTCGGGCGGAAGTCGTCCGTCGTCCAGCGGACCGGAGGCGACGATCACGCCGAACCCGGCAGGCAGGTCGATCGGGGCGGCACCGAGGTTGGCGACGACCCGCACGGTGCCGCCCTCGCCGGCGCTGTCGAAGGCGACGACGTCATCGGCCAGGTCCAGCCAGGAGAGCGCGCGCACGCCGAGGCGACGATCCCGGCGCTCTCGGAGCAGGGTCCGGTACAGCTCGAGCGTCGAGTCACTCGCACCGCTCTGGCGATCGACCGCCAGGGCGGCGAACTCGGGCGGCTGGGGGAGCCAGGGGTCGTCGCCGGGACCGAAGCCGAGCGACGGCAGCTCCGCCTCCCACGGGACGGGCACGCGGCAGCCGTCGCGACCTCGTTCGGCGTGTCCCGACCGCTCCCACGTGGGGTCCTGACGCACGTCGTCGGGAAGCCGGGTCGCGTCGGGCAGGCCCAGCTCCTCACCCTGGTACAGGTAGGCCGAGCCGGGCAGCGCGAGCATGAGGGCGGTCGCGGCGCGAGCGCGCCTGAGTCCGAGCGCCGCGTCGGGCTGGGGGTCGTCCGCCCCGATGCCGGTCGTGACCACGACCTCGGTCGCGTCGGCGCGACCGAGTCGGGACGCGTGGCGCACGACGTCGTGGTTGGACAGCACCCAGGTCTGCGGGGCGCCGACCGCCCCGGCCTGGGCGAGCGACTCGGTGATCGAGGTGCGGAGCGCGTCGGCTCGCCACGGAGTCAGCAGGAACGAGAAGTTGAAGGACTGGTGGAGCTCGTCGGGACGGACGTAGCGAGCCAGAGCCTCGGCCGGCTCGACCCACGCCTCGGCGCACAGGACCCGGTCGGCGTCCTCGCCCTCGACCGCGTACTCGTCGACCAGGCGGCGCCACGACCGGTAGATGTCGTGGACGCCCGGCTGGTCCCACATCGGCTGCAGGCCGGTGGGGTCGCGCAGGGGGTCGAGCGTCAGGTCGGTGTCGGGCAGGCCCGGCGCCTTGACCAGCCCATGAGCGACGTCGATGCGGAAGCCGTCGACACCGCGATCGAGCCAGAACCGCAGCACCGACTCGAGCTCCTCACGCACCTCGGGGCGGTTCCAGTCGAGGTCCGGCTGGGAGGCGTCGAACAGGTGCAGGTACCACTGGCCCGCAGAGCCGTCGGCCTCGGTCACCCGGCTCCACGCGGGGCCGCCGAACATGCTCGGCCAGTTGTTGGGCGGCTCGCTGCCGTCGCCGCGGCCGTCGCGGAACAGGTAGCGCGCCCGTGCTGCCGAACCCGGTGGCGACGCGAGGGCCTCCTGGAACCACCGGTGCTCCTCGGAGGTGTGGTTCGGCACGACGTCGACGATGACCCGCAGGCCCAGCTCGTGCGCCCGCTCGACGAGGCGGTCCGCGTCGGCCAACGTCCCGAAGAGCGGGTCGACGTCGCGGAAGTCCGCGACGTCGTAGCCCGCGTCGTGCTGCGGGGACCGGTAGAACGGCGAGAGCCACAGCGCGTCGACGCCCAGCGCGGCCAGGTGCTCCAGCCGCGACGTGATGCCGGGCAGGTCGCCGATGCCGTCGCCGTCGGAGTCGGCCCACGACCGCGGGTACACCTGGTAGATCACGGCGTCGCGCCACCAGGGGTGGGCGACCGGGGTGGTCCGATCCATCGACGGCGTCCTCCGGTCCGGCTGCGTGGTCGCCACGACGCTATCGCGGTGCACCTACCGCGGTGCACCTACCGCGGTGTGCTCCGTCGTCCTCATCCTGCTCGTGAACCGCGCGCCGCTGCCCGGTACCTTGGCGCCCATGACGCAGCGCACCCTCGTCCTGATCAAGCCCGACGCCGTTCGCCGTGGGCTCGTCGGCGCGGTCCTCTCGCGGTACGAGGCCAAGGGCCTGACGATCGTGGCGATGGAGCACCGCAGCATCGACGCCGCGCAGGCCGATGCCCACTACGCCGAGCACGTCGAGCAGCCGTGGTACCCGCCGCTGCGCGAGTTCGCCACGTCGGGCCCCCTCGTCGCCCTCGTGCTCGAGGGGGACGAGGCGATCGCCGCGGTGCGGGCGCTCAACGGCGCCACCGACGGCCGGGCCGCCGCCGCCGGCACGGTGCGCGGCGACTTCTCGCTCTCGAACCGCGAGAACCTGGTGCACGCATCGGACTCCGAGGAGTCGGCCGCGCGCGAGATCGCGCTCTGGTTCCCCGCGCTCTGAGATGGGCTACACCAGCACCTGCGGCCGCAGGTGGTGCGTGACCAGCTCGAAGCGTCCGCGCACGTCCTCGGGCAGCCAGATGACCTCGTTGTCGTTGGACGCGACGTCGACGTCCTCCTGCAGGGTGACGACGTCGACTGGCTGCCGCGGTGCGTCGCCGTGCCGCTCGTCGAACGCGACCAGCGAGACGCGCACCGTGACGAGGAACGGGTTCGGGTTGGCGATGCCGATGCCCCAGAAGTCCTCGGGGTCGAGCACCGCTCGCTGGTCCAGGTCGATCATGACGACGCGGACCGGCGCCTCGAGCGGGGGATGGTCGACCTCCTGCACCTCCACCAGGTGCACCTCGACGCCGCGCACGTCGGCGCTGCCGGGACCGTCGAAGCGCAGGTGCTCCACGAGCGATCCTCGCGCGGGCAGCATCGGCGTGCCGCGGTGCAGCCCGTTGACGCCCTGGACCGTCACGTGCGGAAGCTCCATGCCGTAGACGTTGCGAGCGACGAGGCGCACCGTCGGCACGACCGAGACGTCGGTGTGGTTGGTGATCGTGAGGACCTGGTCGGGATCGTCGAGGTCGGCACTCTTGGCGACGTAGCTGATGCTGAACGGCTGGTCCTTGCGACGACGTCTCACGGCTCGAGCGTACGGGGCGCGCCTCCGTCGGGCCCGCGTCGTTCCAGCTCGTCCTCGAGGTCACCGGAGCGAACGACGACCGTGCCCGCCACGCCGATCAGCACGGCGTCGACCAGCAGCACGACGAGCGGCACCTCGAACCCGCCGGTCGCACCGTGCAGGACGCCGATGCCGAACGGTCCGAGGGCCGCGACGCCGTAGCCGACGCCCTGGACGAACCCGGAGAGCGCGGCGGTCCCGTCGACGGTCCGCGTGCGGTGACCGACCATCGTCAGGCACCACAGGAAGGCTCCGCCGCCGACGCCGAGCAGGACCGACCACAGCAACGGGGCGGTGGTGGGGGCGAGCAGGACCCCGCACCAGCCCGCTGCGGTGGCGAGGGAGAACGCCCACGGCAGGACCGGCGTCGTGCCCAGTCGACGGATCAGCGAGGGCAGGAGCAGGGAGACGGGGATGCCGATGGCGCTCAGCGCGCCGAGCATCGTGCCTGCCGTCGACGCGGACAGCCCGGCGTCGTCGAGCATCGTCGCGTACCAGCCGAACTGGGCGTACGCGCCGGCCGACTGCGCCGAGAACATCGCCGTGAGGGCCCACGCCATCGGGGACCTCGCGACCTGACGCAGGGACACGCCGGTCCGCGTCGTCGTGCCGCGGGTGGGCCTGACGTCGTGCCGCAGCATCGGGATCCACACGACCGCACAGGCCGCGGCGACGACGGCCCACGCCGCCAGTCCACCGCGCCACCCCGTGGTGGCGTCGGCGATCGGGACCGTGGTCAGGGACGCCGTCGCCGCTCCGGCCATCAGGGCCGCCCCGTAGGCCGCGCTCACGGCAGGGACGTGGTCGGGGAGGTGCTGCTTGGCCAGCGCCGGCAGCGCCACGTTCCCGATCGCGGCGGCGGCGAGAGCGATCACCGACAGGGCGACGAACGCCGGACCCGAGTCGACGACCGTGCGCGCGAGCAGGGCGAGCGCTGCCACGACCAGCACCCCGAACGCCGTGCGGTTCAGACCGGTCCACCGGACGACCGCGGGGGAGAAGGTGCCGAAGACGGCGAAGCACAGCACCGGCAGCGTCGTCAGCGCACCCGCGAGCGCGGGCCCGATCTCCAGGTCGTCGCGCACCGGGTCGAGGACGACGCCGAGGCTGCCGACGGCGGTCCGCAGGTTGAGGGCGAGCAGGACGATGGCGGCCCCGACGAGGACCCGAGAACGCGTGGTGCCGGACACGTCGGCCATTGTGCGCGCCGCGGCCGCCGCCGCTCCGACCGGTCCGGGTGCCGGAGTCGACGTGAGGACATGTGCGATACTGGCCCCAGAAGATGACGTACGGCCGGACCCGTTCCGGCCCGGTGGGCGGACCGCGAGGCCCCCGACCGCGACGCTTCCGAGCGCGACGCAATCCGTCGCCGAGGGAGTCGACCGCGGCAGGGGTGGCGAGAAGCCAGTGACACGCCACGTGCGTCGCCCCGCACCAGACTTGAGGTCCGACTCCCCGGAGCAGGGCCGATGACGTACCGACCGACGAGCCCTCGCGTTCGCCGATCGGTGAAGGAGAGCACATGCTCGACCCGAACGATCCCAGCACCACGGACACCGCCGCGACCGCGGACGACGCCACGGAGGACGGCGCTCAGTCGAGCGCCCCGACGGTGACGACCACCTCGCGTCCGCGTGCCGCGGGCCGCCCTGCCGGTCCACCCGCCGCCCTCGCCTTCCAGGCTCCGCCGACCGATCTCGCCCCAGCGCTGCCGCGCGACGCCGACGACGAGGACGACGACGAGTCGTCCGACCAAGCCGGGCGCGGCCGGT
>JALRKU010000097.1 GCA_023254755.1 Aeromicrobium sp.
GGCGAGGTCGCCGCCGACGACGACCGTGCCCGGGTCGAGCGTCGTGACGATGCCGGCGAGCACCTCGCCCGTGGCCCGCCCGGCCTCGCGCACGGCCGCCCGGGCCCGCGCGTCGCCGTGGATCGCCTCGGCGACGAGCTCGCGGACGTGCGTGAGGGCCAGCCCCTCGGCCGTGAGCCGCTCGACGACGGCCCAGCCACCGGCGACGGCCTCGAGGCAGCCGGTCGAGCCGCATCGGCACGGCAGCCCGGTCGCGGCCTCGTGCTTGACGTGCCCGAGATCTCCGGCGCCGCCTCGACTGCCGTGCACGACCCGGCCATCGGCGACGATGCCGATGCTGATGCCGGTCGACGCCTTGAGCACCACCGCGTCGCGGGGACGCAGGCCACCGGCGAGCAGCTCGGACTGGGCCAGCACGTGGGCGTCGTTGGCGAGCAGCAGAGGCACGTCGCCGAGCTCGTCGAGCCAGTCCGCGAGCGGGATGCCGTCCCAGCTCGGCAGGACGGGTGAGTCCAGGCTGCAGCCCCGCACGGGGTCGACGGCACCGGGCAGGCTCACGCCCACGGCCCACGGCCGCTGCTCGACGCCCTCGAGCATCACGCCCAGCCGACGCACCACGTCGGGCATCACGACGTCGGGAGCGCTGCCGACCGCGTGGTCGACCGAGTCGGCCGAGAGCTCGCGGCCCACGAGGTCGTAGACGCCGACCTGCGACCGGGACCGACCGATCGCCGCGGCGAGGACCACGCCCGCCTCCGCGTTCAGGACCAGCGATCCCGGCGGACGTCCACCGGTCGACGCGAGCTCCTCGCCCGCGAGGAGCAGCCCGAGGTCGGAGAGCGCCTGGACCCGCGCGGTGACCGCGGTCCGTGACAACCCGGTGAGCTCGCGGAGCGCGGTGCGGGTCGAGGCGCGACCCGTGCGCAGCAGGTCGAACAGCGTTCCGGCCGAGGCGGGCGCGCCGCTCGGGAGGACGTCCGTCACCGTTCACCTCCTGGTCGACTCCCGATCGTAGTTCAGACACTTTTGACGCAGAAGTACCTAAGTAGTGGTTAGATGTGACTCAACAGTCTCGAGAGGACGGCCACCGCATGACCGACCTGCACCCCACCGTCGCCGACGTCATCGAGCGCCTCCGCGCGCGGAGCGCGACCCGTCGCGCGGCGTACCTCGCCAAGATCCGTGCGGCGTCGGTCCGTGGCACCGCTCGTGGCCAGCTCGCCTGCGCGAACCTCGCGCACGGCATGGCCGCCGCCGACGAGCGCTCCCGCGTGGACCTGGTCACGCAGAAGCCGAACCTGGCGATCGTGACGTCGTACAACGACATGCTGTCGGCGCACCAGCCGTTCGCCACCTATCCCCCCGTGCTCAAGCAGGCGGCCGCCGCGGCGGGCGGCATCGCCCAGGTCGCGGGCGGCGTGCCGGCGATGTGCGACGGCATCACCCAGGGTCGCGACGGCATGGAGCTGAGCCTGTTCAGCCGCGACGTGATCGCGATGTCGGCCGCGATCGGGCTGTCGCACGACATGTTCGACGGCGCGCTCGTGCTCGGCGTCTGCGACAAGATCGTCCCCGGCCTGATGATCGGCGCGCTCTCGTTCGGCCACCTGCCCACCGTGTTCGTGCCGGCAGGACCCATGCGCTCGGGGCTGCCGAACGCGGAGAAGGCGGCGGTGCGGCAGCGTGCCGCGGCCGGGCTGGCGGACCGCACCGAGCTGCTCGCCGCCGAGACGGCGTCGTACCACTCGGCCGGCACCTGCACGTTCTACGGAACCGCGAACTCCAACCAGCTGCTGATGGAGGTCATGGGTCTGCACCTGCCGGGCTCGACCTTCGTCAACCCCGGCACCGACCTGCGCGACGCGTTCACCCGTGCCGCCGCGGCGCGCGCCGTGCAGATCACCCGCCAGGGCGGCGAGCACACGCCGATCGGCGAGCTGGTCGACGAGCGCACGATCGTCAACGCCTGCGTGGCCCTGCTCGCGAGCGGCGGATCGACCAACCACACGATGCACCTCGTCGCGATGGCCCGCGCGGCCGGCATCGACCTGCGCTGGGACGACCTGGCCGACCTCTCCGGCGTCGTGCCGCTGCTGTGCCGCGTCTACCCCAACGGCGAGGCCGACGTGAACCACCTCGAGGAGGCCGGCGGCATCGCGTTCCTGGTCCACACGCTGCTCGGAGCCGGGATGCTCCACGGCGACGTCCAGACGATCGCCGGCCAGGGTCTGTGGCGGTACACCACGCGGCCGCGGCTGTCCGCCGACGGCCTCGGCGCGACCCGCACGCTGCCCGGCATCACGTGGGAGGAGGGGCCGAAGACCAGCGGCGACACCGCCGTCCTGCGACCGGCGTCCGACCCGTTCCAGGCCGACGGCGGCCTGCGCGTCCTCGACGGACCGCTCGGCCGCGCCGTCATCAAGACGTCGTCGCTGAAGCCGAAGCACCGCGTCGTCACCGCTCCCGCCATGGTGTTCGAGGACCAGGCCCAGCTGATCGCCGCCTACGAGGCCG
>JALRKU010000100.1 GCA_023254755.1 Aeromicrobium sp.
CCACGCCGGCGCCATCGTGTCCGACGGTGCGGGCACCGCCCAGGGCAAGAAGGAGGCCCTCGAGGCCGCCGGCGTCAAGGTCGGCAAGACGCCGTCCGAGACCGCTGCCCTGATGCGCGAGATCCTGCAGTCGCTCTGACCCGCTGACGAACGCCCCCGACGTGTGGGTCGGGGGCGTTCGTGCGTCCCGGCTGCGCGGCGGAGCAGCGGTCGCACTCCGGCGAGCTGGACCGACCCGGCCCGCGGCGCCGGTCGGCCTACCAGTACTGGAGGCGGGTGCCGGCTCGGGTCACGAGGCCGGTGAAGACGTCCTTGGTGACGTCGTACTTCTTGCCCGAGGTGACGAAGGTGACCTGGGCGACGTCGGAGCCGCGACGGATCAGGCCGACCCGGTAGCGCGCCGTCACGTCCTTGCGCGCCTCGACGCTGATGCGCCAGACGTGGCCCTCGGTCGAGTCCGTCGAGATCTTGGCGGACTGGTCGATCTCGGCCGACAGGTTCTCGTCGGGACAGCCCTCGATCCGGTCACGGACCGAGTCGACGAACTTCTTGGCGGCCTTCTCGGACGCGAAGTGGCCCACGGTCTCGGTGACGCCGAACTCCCGTGGCAGCTCGGTGGCCTGGTAGAGCACGAAGATCCGCGACGCGGCCTTCTCGACGTCCTTGCCGCTGAAGTCGGCCCTGTCGCACGGGCTCGCGGCGGGGTTCGGCTCGGCACGCGCGGCGACGGCGGCCCAGACGCGATCGACGTCGGCGATCGGCGGCAGGTCGACGACACCGAGGAACATCGGCGCCTCGGACGTGCGGGGCGGGTCGGCACGGATGACCGAGATGTCGTCCGTGCACCGGCCCCCGCTGGCCTCGCAGACCTTGGACACCGAGTCGTTCAGCAGCGCGGCGAACTCCTCGACGGAGGGGCCCTTCTCGCCGTCGACCTCGTGCACCACGGTGCTGGTGATCGAGCCGGAGTTGGCCAGACCCACGGTGAACGTGCGCTCGGGCTCGCGGTTGGACCGCAGCCGCAGGATCGTGAAGTCGCCGAACGGCCGCTCGACGCGGTGGGCCGACAGCAGCTGCACCCGGGGGTGGGTGCAGTCGGCGTACCAGCTGAGCAGCGTCCTGGCGCTCTTCTCCGCGCGTTCGGGGCTGCGCGACACCTCGATCGACTGGGCGACGCGGGCGTTGCCGGCGTCGGCGCTGAACGACCGGACGAACACGCGCAGCGGGTCCGGATCGGCGAAGCGCTGCGTGGGGCACGTGGCGTACGGGGTCGTGTTCTCGGGGTCGTCGTCGGTTCCGTCGACGGCCCAGCCCGCGGCAGGATCCAGGCGCGACACCTGGCCCGCCGTCAGCAGGTCGGTGTCGGACAGCTTGCGGGCGTCGAGCACGATGTCGGCACGCTCGGCGCCCAGCTTCTCGCGCTGGGGGAGGTCGGTCTGCCGGGCCAGGGCGTCCTCGTCGGTGGCCACGAACCCGGCCCCGAGGACGCCGACGAGGGCGGCCGCGACGAGCAGCACCGTGTTGCGCTGCGTGCCGCGCCGGGCGGCCTTGCGCACCTGCACCGGGGCGGGCACGTCGAGACCGTCGGTGGCCGACGACAGGGCGTGGAGCCGACGCTCGAGCTCCTCGATGGGCTGACCGGTGACGGCCTCGACGCGGGCCAGCGCGTCGGTCGTCTGCTCGATGCCGTCCTCGGCCGACAGGCCGACCTCGCGGGAGGCCTCCTCCAGATCGGTGTTGCCGAGCGTGAGGAGCACGAGCAGGCGCCGCTGGTCGACGCCGAGGTCGCCGAGCGCGTCGAGGAGGGCGACGTCGGAGTCCTCCTCGTGCCGACGGCGGAGCGGATGCGTGCTGCGGTGCAGGGACGTGGCCTTCCACGCCTCGTTGCGCACGTAGGCCAGCGGTGACCGGTCGCGGATCTTGGCCCAGTCGCGCCACGCGCGGCGGAACGCGTCGGTGGTGGCCTCGAGGGCGACGCGGCGGTCGCCGCACAGCGCGTACGTGACGTGCAGGACTCCGTCGAAGCCGGTGCGGTAGAAGCTGTCGAACTCGTCGACGCGCGTCATCGCCAGCCTCCTCGCGGCCGTGGGTCCCAGGGTTCGCACGCGGACACGCCGGATGCGGCGTGGCTCGACGGCACGCTCACGATACAGGGGAGGATGAACGGGTGCCCGAGCCGATCGAGACCCCGTACCTGCGGGCCGCCTTCCTCGCGGGTCCCCTTGCCGCCCTCGCGTCGGTGCTGCTCTCGACGGGTCTGCTGGTGGTGGCGGGGGCGTCGGGCGGTTCGGCCGGCGACGTCCTCCGCTCGGGTGCTCGTGCCTGGCTCACGGCCGTCGGTGCGGGCCTGTCGGTCGACGGCACCGACATCACGATCGTCCCCGTCGGCGCCTGGCTCGTGGGGCTCGCGGTCGTCGCTCTCGTCGTCCGCTGGACGCTGCCCGACCCGGTCGACGAGCTCCCGGCGTTCGTCGCGTCCGCCGGCGGCGTCACGGGTCTGGTGGCGGGCGTCGCCGCGGCTGCCTCGAGCACGGCGGACGCCGAGGTCGGCCTCGTCCGCGCCGCGGCCGCCGGGTTCGTGGTGGGGGCTGCGGGAGCGGCGGTCGGTGCGGTGTCGCGCCACGGCGGGGGAGCGGCGCTGTGGTTCACCGTCAGCGAGGGCCTGCGACGCGCGGTGCGTGCCGCGGTCCCCGGAGTCGTCGCGATGCTGGGCTCGGCCACCGTCGTGGTGCTGGTGCTGCTCCTGCTGCACCGCGGCCGCGCCGGCGACCTGTGGGCCCTCCTCGATCCCGGGGTCGGAGGTGGCGTGGTGCTCGCGCTGGCCTGTCTGCTCGCCGTCCCCACGGCGGTCCTGTGGACCTGCTCGGCGCTGCTCGGCCCCGGGTTCGCGTTCGGGTCCGCGACCTCGGTGGACCTGACCGGCTCCCACCTCGGCGCGGTGCCGGGCTTCCCGCTGCTCGCGGCGCTGCCGTCACCCGGCGAGTTCCCCGACGGGGTCTTCGTGCTCGGGCTGGTGCCGCTCGCGTGCGGTGCGCTGTCGGGCTGGCGGGCCGATCCGGGTCCGCGCCGGGACCTGGTCGGGCGTCTCGCCGCGGGGTCCGCGGCCGGCGCCGTGGCGGGCTTCGTGCTCGGTGTCCTGGTCGGAGCCTCCGGCGGTGCGATCGGGCCGGGCCGCATGGAGCACACCGGCCCGCCGGCCCTCGCGCCGCTGCTCGTGGGCGTGCTCGTGATGGGCCTGGGCGGTGCGATCGGCGGGGTGCTGGCGCACTATCGTGAAGGCCGTGCCTCCCAGCGATCCGAACGCCCCGCGACCGGCTCGCCTCGTCGTCCTCGTCTCGGGCGGCGGCACGATCCTGCAGGCGCTCCTCGACGCGACGACGGCGCCTGAGTACGGCGCGCAGGTCGTCGCGGTCGGGTCCGATCGCCCGGCGGTCGAGGGACTCGCCCGCGCGGAACGCGCCGGCATCGAGACCTTCGTCGTCGCCGTCGGCGACCACCCCGACCGGGGCGCGTGGGACCAGGCGCTGGCCGACGCCGTCGCGGCCCACGAGCCCGACCTGGTCGTCCTCGCCGGCTTCATGAAGCTGGCGGGGCCGGCGTTCCTCGAGCGCTTCGGCGGCCGCACGGTCAACTCGCACCCCGCGCTCTCGCCCGCGTTCCCCGGGATGCACGCCCCGCGTGACGCCCTGGCCTACGGGGTCAGGATCACGGGCGCGACGCTGTTCGTCGTCGACGCGGGCGTCGACACCGGACCGATCGTGGCCCAGGTCGCCGTGCCGGTCCTCGACGACGACGACGAGGCCACGCTCCACGAGCGCATCAAGACCAGCGAGCGGGAGATGGTGGTCGAGTGGGTCGGCCGCCTCGCCCGTGAGCCCTACACCATCGCCGACCGCACCATCAGATTCGCCGGAGAAGAGCAGTCATGACCAACCGTCCCCTCAAGCGCGCCCTCGTCTCGGTCTACGACAAGACGGGCCTGGACGACCTCGCCCGCGACCTGCACGCGGCAGGCGTCTCGATCGTGTCCACCGGCTCGACCGCGAAGACCATCGAGGCCGCCGGCGTCCCCGTCACCCCGGTCGAGGAGCTCACCGGCTTCCCCGAGTGCCTCGACGGACGGGTCAAGACGCTGCACCCGCGCGTGCACGCCGGCATCCTCGCCGACTTGCGCCTGGACAGCCACCGCGAGCAGCTGGCCGAGCTCGACGTCGAGCCGTTCGATCTCGTGATCGTCAACCTGTACCCGTTCCGCGAGACCGTCGCGTCGGGCGCCACCCCCGACGAGTGCGTCGAGCAGATCGACATCGGCGGCCCGTCGATGGTCC
>JALRKU010000121.1 GCA_023254755.1 Aeromicrobium sp.
AGTCCGTCTCCCGCTCACCACGAGCTGGGGCCGGCGCCGAAGGGGCAAATCCTCCCCGGAACCTCTCAGGCACCCGGACCACGCGCACCAGGCACCTCTGAAGCCGTCGGCGACAGAAGGGGAGGGGTAGCGACTCGTCCCCTCTGGAGTGCCCGTGTCCTTCGCCCAGCGTCACATCGGTCCGTCCGCCGCCGACCAGGCAGCGATGCTCGAGCGGGTCGGGTTCGCCTCGCTCGACGCCCTGATGCAGGCGGCGGTGCCGTCAAGCATCCGCAGCGACGCGCTCTCCCTTCCTGCGGCGCGGTCCGAGACCGAGGTCCTGGCCTCGCTGCGCGAGCTGTCCGAGCGCAACCGACCGGGTGTCGCGATGATCGGTCTGGGCTACCACCCGACGATCACGCCGCCGGTGATCCGCCGGAACGTGCTCGAGGACCCCTCGTGGTACACCGCCTACACGCCGTACCATCCGGAGATCTCGCAGGGACGCCTCGAGGCCCTGCTGAACTTCCAGACCGTCGTGGCCGACCTCACGGGTCTGCCGACCGCCAACTCGTCGCTGCTCGACGAGGGCACGGCGGTCGCCGAGGCGATGACGCTGATCCGTCGGGGCACGCGCGGCAAGGACCACCTGCCGATCCTGATCGACGCGAACCTGCACCCGCAGACGCTGGCGGTCACCCACACCCGGGCCGAGGCGCTCGGCATCGAGCTGGTCGAGGCCGACCTGGCCACGGCGATCCCCGAGCTCGAGGTCGCCGGCGTCATCGTGGGGTACCCGGGCAGCGACGGCCGCGTCGTCGACCCGACGCCCGCCATCGAGAAGGCGCACGCCCACGACGGGCTGGCGGTCGTCGTGTCCGACCCGTTGGCCCTCGTGCTGCTGGCGTCGCCGGGGTCGCTCGGCGCCGACGTCGTGGTCGGGTCGACGCAGCGCTTCGGCGTGCCGATGTTCTACGGAGGTCCGCACGCGGGCTTCATGGCGGTGCGAGCCGGTCTCGAGCGCCACCTGCCCGGCCGCCTCGTCGGGGTGTCGATCGACTCGGCCGGGCGTCCGGCCTACCGGCTCGCGCTGCAGACCCGCGAGCAGCACATCCGTCGCGAGAAGGCGACCTCGAACATCTGCACCGCCCAGGTGCTGCTGGCGGTCACGGCATCGATGTACGCCGTCTACCCCGGCGCGACCGGCCTGAGGGCGATCGCGGAGCACGTCAGCGGCCGGGCCGCGGTGCTCGCTGCCGCGCTGCGCTCGGGCGGCGTCGACGTGCCGGCCTCGGGCTTCTTCGACACGTTCGTGGCCTCCGTGCCGGGGCGCGGCGCCGAGGTCGTCGCCGCGGCTCGTGCCGCGGGGGTCCACCTGCACCTCGTCGACGCCGATCACGTGTCGGTGTCGACCAACGAGGCCACGACGGACGAGCACCTGCGACTCGTCGCCGGGGCCTTCGGCGTCGAGCTGGCCGAGCTCGACGCGCCGCTGCCGCTGCCGCAGGCGCTGCTGCGGACCGACGAGATCCTCACGCACCCGGTGTTCCACGAGCACCGCAGCGAGACCCAGATGCTGCGCTACCTCAAGAAGCTCAGCGACCGCGACTACGCGCTCGACCGTGGCATGATCCCGCTCGGGTCGTGCACGATGAAGCTCAACGCCACGGCCGAGATGGAGCCCATCAGCTATCCCGGGTTCGCCGACCTGCACCCCTTCGTCCCGGCCGACGACGCCGCCGGGATGATCGAGCTCGTCGAGTCCCTCGAGCAGTGGCTCGCCGAGGTCACCGGGTACGCGGCGGTCTCGATCCAGCCGAACGCGGGGTCCCAGGGCGAGCTCGCGGGTCTGCTCGCGATCCGCGGCTACCACCACAGCCGCGGCGACCAGCATCGCGAGGTCTGCCTGATCCCCGCGTCGGCCCACGGCACGAACGCCGCGTCGGCAGTGATGGCGGGCATGCGGGTCGTGATCGTCAAGAGCACCGACGGCGGCGAGGTCGACCTCGACGACCTGAAGGCCAAGTGTGCGGAGCACGCGGACGACCTGGCCGCCATCATGGTCACCTACCCGTCGACCCACGGCGTCTACGAGCACGGGATCACCGAGCTGTGCGAGGTGGTGCACGCGGCCGGCGGCCAGGTGTACGTCGACGGCGCCAACCTCAACGCGCTGCTGGGTCACGCGCAGCCGGGCCAGTTCGGTGGCGACGTGTCGCACCTGAACCTGCACA
>JALRKU010000203.1 GCA_023254755.1 Aeromicrobium sp.
GCGAACCCGTGCGCCGGGCGCACGACCTGCAGGTCGAGCTCGACGAGGGTCCCTGCCTCGACGCCCTGGAGGACCCGACCGCGATCTACCAAGTGCACGACACCGCCGCCGACGAGCGCTGGCCGCGATGGAGCGCGGCGGTCGTCGAGCTCGGCTACCGCAGCGTGCTCAGCGTCCCGCTGGCGACGGCCTCGCGCCGCTACGGGTCCCTCAACGTCTACGCCTCCAGGGTCGGTGCGTTCGACGAGGACGACATCGCGGTGACCACCGTCGTCGCGCGGCACGCCTCGGTCGCCCTCGCCGCGAGCCGCGACCTCGAGGGCCTCCGCCGGGCGGTCGACGCCCGCAAGCTGATCGGCATCGCGATGGGGCTGCTCATGGAGCGCTACGGCATCGACTCCGACCGCGCCTTCGACGTGCTGCGTCGGTACTCGCAGCAGCACAACGTGAAGCTGCGTGACGTCGCGCGGCTGGTCGTGGAGGGCCGCGGTCTTCCGCAGGACTGATTGAGGCTCCTCGGCGCGGGTACGTCCCCGGCCGCCTGAGAGGAGCCGAGATGTCGACCGAACCGTGCCGGCGGTGGTGCGTCCTGGCCGTCCTCGGTGTCGTCGTCTCGATGGTGGCCGGCTGCGCCACGCTGCCCGACCCGTTGGAGGTCGCCGCCGGGGATCTCCTGTCCTCGGGAGCCACGGCCCGCCTGACGGCCGAGGAGCACGGCGCCGGGCACCTGACGTCGACCGCGGCGTCGGTGACGGTCGACGACGCCACGCGGGAGGTCGCCGCAGCGGCGCGGACGCTCGCCGAGCTCGAGCTCACCGGACGACGCAGCGAGCTGCGGGACGTGCTGCTCTCCGAGGCGGTGACGCTCGCTGGCGACCTCCACGAGCTGGCCGACGCCGTGGAGGCGGGCGACGACGAGCGGGTCGCCGAGTCGGCGACCGAGCTGGAGCGGCTCGATCGTCGGTTGAGCCGGCTCGAGGGTCGGGTGCGGTCGTCGTGAACAAGGTCTTCGGGGTCGCGCTCGGCGTGCTGACGGCGATCGGGGGGTTCGTCGACATCGGCGACCTGGTCACGAACGCCGTCGTCGGCTCGCGGTTCGGCATGTCGCTGGCATGGGTCGTGGTGGTCGGCGTCGCCGGCATCTGCGTGTTCGCCTCCATGTCGGGGCGGGTCACCGCGCTGAGCGGGCGCGCGACCTTCGAGATCATCCGTGAGCGGCTCGGACCGCGGGCCGCCCTGGCCAACCTCGTCGGGTCGTTCGCCATGACGTTCCTGACGCTGACGGCCGAGATCGGCGGCGTGGCCCTGGCGCTGCAGCTGCTCTGCGGCGTCGATCCCCGCCTCCTGGTGGTGCCCGTCGGGCTGGCGCTGTGGGTCGTCGTCTGGCGCGTGAGGTTCACCGTGATGGAGAACGCGGCGGGGCTCCTCGGCCTGCTGCTCGTCGTCTTCCTCGTCGCCCTGGTCGTCCTCGCGCCCGACTGGTCCGAGCTCGGTCGCCAGGCCGTCTCGGGTGTCCCGTCCACCGAGTCACCGGTGACGTACTGCTACTACGCCGTCGCCCTGTTCGGCGCCGCGATGACGCCGTACGAGGTGTTCTTCTTCTCCTCGGGTGCGGTCGAGGAGCGCTGGACGCGCCGCGATCTCGGACTGTCGCGCCTCAACGTGCTGATCGGGTTCCCGCTGGGTGGTCTGCTGTCGCTCGGGATCGCGGGGTGCGCCGCGGCCGTCCTGCTGCCCGCCGGCGTGGGTGTCGCCAGCCTGTCGCAGGTGGTGCTTCCCGTGGCGACCGCGCTCGGTGTCGTCGGACTCGTCGTGGTCTCGCTCGGCGTGCTCGCCGCCACCACCGGCGCCGCGCTCGAGACCGCTCTGTCGTGCGGCTACGCCCTGGCGCAGTACACGGGTCGTCCGTGGGGCAAGCTCGTCGCGCCGATCCGGGCCCCGCACTTCCACGTGACGGTCGCCGGCGTCGTGCTCGTGGCCGCGCTGCTGCTGCTGACCGGGATCGACCCGATCATGGTCACGGAGTTCTCGGTCGTCTTCAGCGCCGTAGCGCTGCCGCTGACCTACCTGCCGATCCTGGTCGTCGCGAACGACCCCGAGTACGTCGGGGACCGCACCAACGGGCCGGTGCTGAACGCCGTCGCCCTCGCCTACCTCGTGGTGATCCTGGTGGCCGCGGTCGCGGCGATCCCGCTGCTGGTGCTCACCCGGATGGGAGCCTGAGATGCCCGATCGACCGTTGCCACCTCATCCCGTCGCCGACGGACGGGTGCTGGACGCCAACATCCACCTCCTCGACCGAGCGGTCCTGGACCGCGACGGTGTCCCCGTCCTGGCGGTCGACGACGTCGAGATCGACTGGCCGGACGACGGTGGCCCGGTGCTGCTGACGTCGCTCGTGCTGGGCTCGGGCCTGACGAGCAGGTTCTTCGGTGCTCACCAGCCACGGCACACGCGACTCACGGTCGACTGGCGCGAGGTCGTCGACGTCGGCAGCGCGGTGCAGCTGGGAGCCGACCGCGATGACCTGGACGCCACGTGGCACGAGCGCTGGCTCCGTGACCGGGTCGTCGGTCGGATCCCGGGAGGTCGCCATGATCCTCGGTGAGCTGCTGTCCCGCCCGGTCGAGTGCGAGGGCACGCGGTGCGGGGTCGTCATCGATGCCCGGTTCGTCCTGCGCGGGCCTCTGCGCGGCGGGGTCCTGGCGACCCCGGAGCTGGTCGGCCTTGTCGTCGGGCCCCGCGACGGCGCCGCCTTCCTCGGCTACGAACGCCGGGAGCAGGCCCGGCCCGCCGTGCTCAACCGGTTCTTCGCACGCCGGCAGCGCGGCAGCTTCCTCGTGGACGTCGCCGACGTCGAGTCGGTGGGCGAGACGGTGACCCTCCGCCCCGGCTTCACCCGCTACTCAGTGGAACTTCCCGATTGACGTGAGACAGGCCGTCGCATCGGGTACCCCCTGACCGCGGCCCTGTTGAGCACCCAGCAGGGTCGCGCACGGGCGGCTCGGCGGGTCCCCTAGGATCGTCTCGAACCGCTGATGCAGCCGGCGGCGAGGTTCCTTCATTTCCTGCGAGGACGTCCCGCCGCGTGAGTGAGCTGATCACGACCTGCCCCCGCTGTGGTGAGCACACCGCCGTCTGTCTGGGCGGCGAGCCCGGCCATCGCCTGTACTCGTGCGTCGCGTGCGACGCCGAGCTCGGCGAGGACGAGGTGTGCGCATCGACGTGACGTGGAGGGGTACGTGCTCGTCATGACCACTCCACCGTCAGAGCCCGTCACCGACCCGGACGACGACGTGCCGGAGATCCCCAAGCCGAAGGATCCCGACGCAGCGCCCGCCGCCCAGCCCGACGACCAGCCGGTCCAGGTCGATCCGGGCGACCTCCCCGACGTCCCGTCCGCTCGACGGTGAGACGAGACGCGGGTCCTGGCGGTCGACGCACGGGCAGGTGGCCATTCCCCGGGTGCGCCTGTCCGTGCCTCCGCCGTCAGGAACCGAAGGCGCGCTCCGCGGCTCGCTCGTGGAGGGCTGACAGCTCGTCGAGCTGACGCAGCCCCTGGTCGAGGAGGCGCTGGAGCTCGGGGCGGTCGAGTCGCGGGGAGTGCAGCATGGCGCGCCAGCCCGCGACCTTTCCGGCCACCGCGTCGTGCATCGCCTCGAGATCGACCACGTCGGTCAGCGGCGTGCGGCGCAGCAGGTCCCCGTTGGGCTTGAGCCGGCCCACGCGCTCTCCGATCCTCGCGACCGTGGCGATCAGGGCCGGGTCGGACGACCCCAGGGCCTCGACCATGTCCACGAGGCTCCGGCGCTCCTCGACGAGCTCGCGGCGGATGCGGCCGACGACCTCTCGGGCGTCTCGATCCCACAGGTTCTCGCCCCGACCGAACAGCTCGATGCCCGCAGCGGCGCCGGTCAGGTGGATGCGCAGGTGGTGCGCGAGCAGGTCCATGCCCTGGCCGTACCCCGGCCGTGGACGAGCATGCGCGGCCTCGTCCCGCGCAGGTTCGGTCCAGACGCGGCGTCGGACGGCGCATGACGACGAGGTCACGGGGGAACGCCCTCGGGGTCCCTGTCACGGGACGTTCCGACCGACGAGGACGAGGAGACACCGTGAACGACGCCTTCCCCGAGCAGCAGCAGGAGCCCCCGGGCCTCACCGACGAGATGGATCCGGTGCCCGACCATGGGGAGCAGACGTACGAGGGCCACGGCCGGCTCGAGAACAAGGTCGCCCTGATCACCGGCGGCGACTCCGGCATCGGCCGCGCGGTCGCCCTCGCCTACGCGCGCGAGGGCGCCGACGTCGCGATCACGCACCTGCCCGAGGAGTGGCAGGACGCCGACGCGACGGCCGCTCTCGTGGACGCCGCCGGACGCCGCGCGCTGACGATCGAGGCCGACCTGCGCGACAGCTCGGTCGCGGACGAGGTCGTGCGGCGCACCGTCGACGAGCTGGGGCGACTCGACGTCCTGGTCAACAACGCCGGCTTCCAGATGGCCCGCGACGCCGGCATCGAGGACCTCTCGGACGAGCGGCTGGACCGGACGTTCAAGACGAACCTCTACGCGCTGTTCTGGCTCGTCCGCGCGGCCGTGCCCCACCTGCGCGAGACCCGCGGGTCCATCATCAACAACGCGTCGATCCAGGCGTACGAGCCGTCGACCTCCCTGCTGGACTACGCCTCGACCAAGGCCGCCATCAACAACGTGACCGTCAACCTCGCCGCCGAGCTCGGTGGCGACGGCATCCGGGTGAACGCCGTGGCGCCCGGTCCGATCTGGACGCCGCTGCAGCCGGCCACCCAGCCCCCGGAGAAGGTCGCCGCCTTCGGCACGGACACGCCGCTGGGGCGGGCCGGGCAGCCGGCCGAGGTCGCACCGGCATTCGTCTTCCTGGCGTCGGACCGGGACGCGAGCTACGTGTCCGGGACGGTGCTCGGCGTGACCGGCGGCAAGCCCGTCTTCTGACGGCCCGTCATCTGACGGCACGCTGCCGACCGGCAGCGGCGGGGCGGTCGACCCACCAGGTCGGCGGTGCCTCGCCGCTGCCCTCGACCGGCGGCCGCTGGTCCAACCCCTGCGCCTACCCCAGCCGCGGAGGTTCATGCAGGCGTCTTCTCGGGCGGTCGCGACGGTTGTGTTCAGGTGCCGGACGTGCTTTCGTGGAGGGCGAGGTTCAACACAGAGCCCCAACCAGGCAACATCTTCTGGGGGGCACGATGTCCACCTTTCCTGACCTCGACGACACGACCCGAGAGCTGCTGGCCGATGCGGCCGCCGCCTCACCCGCACGACGGCAGGTGATCCAGAACCACGTCGTGGTCGTGAACCTCGCGATGGCTCACCGGCTCGCCCGCCGGTACCGCGGCCGCGGGGTGTCCGACGACGACCTCGAGCAGGTCGCCCGGCTCGGCCTGCTGAAGGCCGTGCGGCGCTTCGACCCGGATGCCCGGTCGTTCGCCGCCTACGCCGTCCCGACGATCTTGGGCGAGCTGCGCCGCTACTTCCGGGACCACGCATGGGGCGTCCGGCCCGGTCGCCACCTCCAGGACGTGCAGGCCGCGGCCCGGACGGCCCGCGACGACCTGCGTGCCGGAGACGGCCACGAGCCCTCGGTCGCCGAGGTCGCCGAGCTCATCGGGGAGACCGAGGTGAGCGTCCGCGAGGCCGACTCGGTCGTCGGAGCGTACGCTCCGCAGTCCCTCGACGCCCCGACGCCGGGCGGTGAGCGGTCCTTCGGGGACTCGCTGGGCATGGACGACGCCGCGCTCCTTCACGCGGAGGACCTGCAGGCTGTCGCCCCGACGCTGCGGGACCTCGACCTGGTCGACCGTCAGCTGCTGCACATGCGGTTCGTCGAGGACCGCACCCAGGCCGACATCGGCCGCGAGCTCGGCATCTCCCAGATGCAGGTGTCGCGCCGCCTCGCCGCGGTGCTCCAGAGGATCCGTGACCGCATGGGACTGCAGGTCCCGGCGTGAGCACCGTCGACCACGACGAGATCCGGCGGTGGTCCGAGTCGCGGGACGGCGCACCCGCCCGGCTGCGGGGTGGCCACGACGGCGGCGAGGACCTGCGGATCGAGCTCCCGTGGGCCGATCAGGACGAGGACCTGGAGCCGCTGGGATGGGACGAGTGGTTCGAGGTGTTCGAGGACTCCCACCTCGCGGCGGTGTTCCTCGGCGATCCGACAGCGCGCGACGACGGGTTGATCGTCCTGGTCGACCGGTGACCGTGGACGGACGCGTTCACATCTCCTCGTGCGTGTCCGGGTCGCCTCCGAACAACCGGCCGTCCGGCCGCCCGAGCGCGGTGATCGCGGCGACCTCGGCCTCGGTGAGCGTGAATCCCTCGAGGTCGAGGTTCTGCGCCTGACGAGCGGGAGTCGCCGACTTGGGAATCGGCACCGCGCCGATCTGGTGCTGCCAGCGCAGGATGACCTGGCCCGGGGTGACTGCGTGGGTGGCTGCCGCGTCGCGCACGGCCGGCTCGTCGAACGGCGCCTGGCGCTTGCCCATCGGGCTCCACGACTCCGTGACGATCCCCCGGGCCTCGTTGGCGGCTCGCATCTGCTCCTGAGGGAAGTAGGGGTGGAGCTCGATCTGGTTGACGGCGGGGACGACGCCGGTCTCGGCGACGACGCGGTCCAGGTGCGCCTCGGTGAAGTTCGAGACGCCGATCGACCGCACCACTCCCTGCTCGCGGAGGTCGACGAGCGCCTGCCAGGCCTCGACATACCGGTCGACGCCAGGGTTCGGCCAGTGGATCAGGTGCAGGTCGAGGTGGTCCAGGCCCAGCCGGTGCACCGACTCCTTCGTCGAGGCGATCGCGTCGGCGTGGGCGTGGTGGCGCCCGGGGATCTTGCTCGTCACGACGAGCTCGTCGCGCGGCACGCCCGCACGACGGAGCGCCTCACCGACCTCGGCCTCGTTCTCGTAGTTCACGGCCGTGTCGATCAGGCGGTATCCGGTGCGGATCGCGGACGTGATGGCCTCGACGCCCTCGGCGCCGCGCAGCGGATAGGTGCCGAAGCCGATCGCGGGAAGGGTGGTGCCGTCGTTCAGGGTGCGGGCAGCGAGAGTCATGCCCCCAGGCTAGGACGGGCCAGAGGGCTCGGGTGTGGTGCGGGCCCCCGGGGGTACGCGGTGCGCATGGACATCGACGACAGCACGCGCGACACGGCCCTTCGACGCACGGCGGCGGGCGTCGCCGCCGTCTTCCTGCTCGCGGGGGTCTTCGGCTTCGTGCCGGGGGTGACGACCCACGTCGGCGACATCACCTTCGCCGGGCACGAGTCCGGCGCGGAGCTCCTCGGGATCTTCCACGTCTCGGTGCTGCACAACCTGGTGCACCTGGCGTTCGGTGTCGTCGGCCTCGTGCTGTCCCGGACCAAGACCGGGGCTGGTTCGTTCCTGGTCGGTGGCGGAGCGCTGTACTTCCTGCTCGCCGTGTACGGCACGGTCGTCGACCCGCACAGCGCGGCGAACGTCGTGCCCCTCGACCGGGCCGACAACTGGTTGCACCTCGGGCTCGCGATCGGCATGGTCGGCCTGAGCATCGTGCTGTGGCAGCCTCCGCGCACCGGACCCCGCGCGCCCAGGGCCGGACGCCGCCGCGCCGCGGGGTAGCGTCCAGGGGTGGACCTGCGCAGCGTCGTGGACGACCTGTACTCCAGGACGCCGCAGGACTTCGTCCGGGCACGCGACGACCTCGCCCGGCGACTGCGCGGCGAAGGCGATCGCGAGCTCGCCGCGACGACCAGGTCGCTGCGGCGGCCTGCGGCCGGAGCCGCCGCCGTCAACCTGCTGGTGCGCGCTGGCGCCGGTGTGCTCGACGACCTGCTGGCGGTCGGGTCGGGCCTGCGGGCCGCGCAGCGCGACGGGGACGGCGACGCGATCCGTGAGCTGGACCGGCGCCGCAGAGCGCTGGTCGACGAGCTCGGCGAACGCGCCGTCGACGTGGCGGCCGAGCACGACGTGCACCTCGGGCCGGCGGCGGTGAGGTCGCTGACCGAGACCCTGCGGTCCGCCACCGTCGACGGTCGACTCGCGCAAGCCGTCGCGAGCGGCCAGCTCGTCGCGACGATCGAGGCCACCGGCCTCGCGGCGGTCGACGTCGAGCAGGTCGTCGCCGTGCCGGACCTGCTCGACGAGACCGAGCCCGAGCCGGCTGCGCGCGCGCTGAGGGTCGTCAGGGACGACGCGCGGCGCGAGAAGGCGGAGCAGGCGCTGCAGGACGCCGAGGACCGCCGCGCCGCCGCGCACGCCACCGTCGAGCGGCACCGCAGGTCGGCGACCCAGGCGCGGGGTCACCTCGCCGACCTGGAGGTCGAGCGTCGTCGACTGGAGGCCCGTCTCCGCTCGGTCGAGCAGGACGTGGACGGCGCCGAGCGGTCCGTCGCGCGGGCGGAGCGCGAGACGGAGCAGGCCGAGCGGGAGATCGCCTCGGCCGAGCGCGCCGTGGAGCGGGCTCGGCGACGGCTCCTCGATCTGGACGACTGACCCCGACGGCGCCGGGGTACGTCGCCGACGTGAACAGCCCTCGTCTGGTCGCGGTCACCGAGCCCGCGCGTCCCGAAGCAGCGGTCATCGTGCTCCACGGTGGGGCGAGTCGACGCGGCAACCCCATGGTGAGCCCGACCCAGCTCTCGGTCGTGCGCATGATCCCGGTGGCCCGGCGGGTGGCCCGCGCGGGTCGCCGCCGCCTCGCGGTGTACCGGCTGCTGAACTCGACCCGCGGGTGGGACACCCGGCACACCCCCGTCGACGACGCGCACTGGGCGCTCGACCGTCTTCGCGACCGCTGGGGGTCGCCGCTGCCGGTGGGCCTCGTCGGGCACTCGCTGGGCGGTCGCGCCGCGATCTTGGGGGCCGACCGGCCCGAGGTGCGGTCCGTCGTCGCGATGAACCCGTGGGTGCAGCCGTCCGACGGATCGATCGACCTGTCCGGGCGGTCGGTGCTGGTCGTGCACGGCACGAACGACCGCATCGCGCTGCCGTCGCGATCCTGGGCCGTCGCGCAGCGCCTCGCGGCGACCGCGGCGGTGTCCTACGTCAGGGTCGCGGGCGGCAAGCACGCGATGCTGCGTCGTCACGGCACGTTCGACCGACTCGCGGCCGACTTCGCCGCCGCGTCGTTGCTCCCCGACCACCCGGCGGGCCGGGCGGCCACGCTGCTGGGCGGCGGCCGGGTGGTCGAGGTCTGAGCCCGTCTTGTCAGTCGGGCGGCTCCACGGTGCCGTCACCGGTGTTCTCCGGGTCGTTCGGCGCCTCACCGGCGGGCGCCGCGCTCGTCGGCTCGGCGTCCTGGTCGTGGTCGGTGTCCACGGTGTCCGTCGTGTTGTCCGCCGTCGCCTCGGCGGCCTGTTCTCCGGTGGTGCCGACGTCGACCGTGTGGTCGCCGTCCTCGGCGGGTGTCTCGCTCATGCGGTTCCTCCTCGGTGGTGGGCACGGCGCGTACCCCGCAGGGCCCCGACCATCCGGCACCGCGCGGATCGGCTGTCTAGCATGTCGACGTGACCGACGACACCTCCCAGCCCGTGCCCGACCCCGTCGCGATCGGTCCCGGGCGTGCGCGCCAGGGCGAGATCTACCGCGCCGGGATCAGCGGGCTGCGGCCTGCCGTGCCGACCGACTTCGCGGGCCTCGAGCAGGCCGCGCGCAAGGCCTCGACCCCGCGCGGCTGGGCGTACGTGGCCGGCGGCGCGGGCGAGGGCCGCACCATGCGCAACAACCGCGAGGCGTTCGACCGGTGGGCGATCGTGCCGCGCATGCTCCGCGGCGTGGGGGAGCGTGACCTCAGCACGTCGGTGCTCGGCACCGACCTGCCGGCCCCGCTGCTGCTCGCCCCGGTCGGCGCGGGCCAGCTGATCGATCCCGACGCCGACCTCCACACCGCGCGCGCCGCCGCCGCGACCGGCGTTCCGTACGTGTTCACCAACCAGGGCGGGACGCCGCTGGAGGAGACCGCGGCCGCGATGGGCAGCACGCCGCACTGGATGCAGCTGTACTGGAGCGTGGACGAGGGACTCGTCGACAGCCTGCTGCAGCGGGCCGAGGCGTCGGGTGCGGGCGCCGTGGTCGTCACGCTCGACACCACGGTGCTCGGCTGGAGGCCCCAGGACCTCAACCTCGGCTCGCTGCCGTTCGCGCAGGGCCTGGGCATCGGCCAGTACACGTCCGACGCGCGCTTCGGCGAGATCGTCGCGGAGCGCGTCGAGCGGGCTCAGGCGCCAGGTGCCCCGGCAGCCGACAAGCCCAAGGTGACGCTCGCCGCGATCCGCTCGCTGCTGTCGATCACGCGCAGCCACCCGGGATCGTTCTGGTCGAACCTGCGCTCGCCCGTGCCACGGGCCGCGGTCGAGACGTTCCTCGACATCTACTCGAACCCCCGGCTGAGCTGGGACCACGTCGCCACGCTGCGCGACCGCACCCGGCTGCCGATCGTCCTCAAGGGCGTCCTGCACCCCGACGACGCCCGCCGCGCGTTCGACCTGGGGATCGACGGCATCGTGGTCTCGAACCACGGCGGTCGTCAGGTCGACTCGTCGATCGCTTCGCTCGACGCCCTCGTCGCCGTCCGCGACGCCGTCGGACCGGAGCCCACGGTCCTCATGGACAGCGGCATCCGCACCGGCGCCGACGTCTTCACCGCGATCGCCCTGGGCGCCGACGCGGTGCTCCTGGGCCGTCCCTACATGTACGGGATGGCCGTCGCGGGTCAGCGGGGCGTCGAGGAGGTGGTGGCCAACGTCGTCGCCGAGCTCGACCTGACGATGGCGCTCAGCGGTGTCGCCGACGTGGCCTCGATCGGGCGCGACCTGGTGGTGCCCCGAGCCTGATCCGCCCGGGCGTGACGTGAACGCCGGCTGCCACAGCGAGGGCTGATCTCCGATCGGTCGACCCAATTGGCTGTTCGTCACCGGTCGGGAGGCCGGGCTGTTCGTCGGCGGCGCGCGCAGCGACGACCGGGCGAGGGAGACGTCGCCCCGGTCCGTTCTCATAGCGGACCGCGGCCTGCGGTCCCGGAGATTCTCATCGGTCGAGACGAACGCCAGGTGCTCGCCGCGGGTGCGAGGGTCGGTGGCTCGGACGCGTCCGCGTCCGGGCCACTCCCACCGGAAACGGAGCACCACTCATGTCCGAACTCGATCGGGGGGCCACGGCGTCGGAGGACACCGACGCCGCGCGCTCCTTCGCCCTCTCCGAGGACTGGCTCGCGACCGTCGTCGGTCTCGTGGTCGTCCTCCTCGCCCTCGGCGGCGTGATCGACAGCAGCTGGCTGCTCGACGGCTGGCTCGGAGACCTGCTGTGAGCGCGGCCGACACGCCGGCGGCCAGCCCGCAGGCGGAGCGCGACGCCCTCGACGAGTCCGTCGTCGAGGACGGTCGTGGCGTCCGGTCGCCACTGTTCCTCGCGGGTCTCGCAGTCGTGCTGCTCGGAGCCCTGGTAGCGCGCTGGCTCGCGGTCGAGGTCCCCACGTGGACCGACGGCGCCGCGTCGTGGCTCGCCGACATCGGGGCGAACGTCGACTACCCGGTGTACGCGGTCCTGGCCGGGCTGCTGCTCAACGCGGTGCTCCACGGCGCGGGTCTACGGGACCGTCTCGCGGCGGGCTTCCGCACGGAATTCTTCATCAAGACCGGCCTCGTCGTGCTCGGCTCGACCGTGCTGCTGTCGGTCATCGTCGACGCCGCGGCGCGCTCGGTGCTCCAGGGTGTCCTGCTGATCTCGGGCGTCTTCGCGTTCACCTGGTGGTTCGCGGGGCGCCTCGGCGTCGACGACAAGCTGCGGGCGCTGCTCGCGACGGCGGTCGCGGTGTGCGGCGTCAGTGCGGCCATCGCGGCGGCAGGGGCGGTGAGAGCCCGCCGCGAGCAGCTGGCGTACGCCGCCGGACTCGTGATCGTGTTCGCGCTCCCGTCGATCTTCGTCCTGCCCGCGCTCGCCGACTGGTTCGGGCTGTCCGACGCGGTCGCCGGCGCCTGGTTCGGCGGAAACATCGACACGACCGCCGCCGTGACGGCGGCCGGCGCGATCCAGGGCGACGACGCTCTGCAGATCGCGGCGATCGTCAAGGGGACTCAGAACGCGCTCATCGGCTTCGTCGCCATCGGCCTGACCGCCTACTTCGCGTTCAAGGTCGATCGTGGCGCCGAGAAGCCGCGCGCGATCGAGCTGTGGCACCGCTTCCCCAAGTTCGTGCTCGGCTTCGTGGTCGCCTCGATCGTCGCGACGCTGTGGCTCGACCAGATCTCCGATGCCGCTCGTGTGGACGAGATCAAGAACGTCACCAAGGTGTTCAGCACGTACTTCTTCACGCTCGCGTTCGTCGCGATCGGGCTGGAGTTCAAGGTCAAGCCACTGCGCGACGCGGGCTGGCGCCCGGTCGCCGCGTTCGGTGCGGCCACCGTGTTCAACCTGGCGCTGGCTCTGCTGCTGGCGTCGGTGCTGTTCCACGGCTTCGAGCTGCCCAGCACGTGACGGTCGCCGGCGGGGGGAGCGGGCACCACAGCCGCTCCTCCGCCGGTATACCGTGGTCCTGACACGTTTTCGACGACAGGGAGTGCGCGTGCGACGCACGGGAAGCGGGGCGGCATCCATGGCCAGCTCCAGGACCGGACGACACGCCGGCTGACGCGAGATCGACCTCGCGGGCCGGCGACGTCAGTCTGCCCGTCTCCCGCCGCCGTCTCCGGTGGCCATCTTCTCGAAGGTCGTCCTGTCATGCTTCCACTCACCGATCAGCAGATCCGTTCCTCGTTCGTCAACGCCTCGCGCCGCGAGGTCGCGCAGGCACCCGTCCCGCCCGACCTGGACCACCGCGTCTGGGAGGACCTCGAGGTCCTCGGGTGGACCGATCCGAAGGCCCCGCAGCGGGCCTACGTCGTCGTCCCCACGGACGACGGCCTCGTCGGCCTGCTGCTGCGCACGCAGAGCAGCGGCTCGTCGCGGGCCGCGATCTGCGACTGGTGCCAGGACTCCGAGGCGCTCGACGACGTCGTGCTCTACGTCGCCCGACGTGCCGGCGCCGCCGGCCGTCAGGGCAACACGATCGGCACGATGCTGCACGCCGACCTGTCGTGCTCTCGCCACGTGCGCCGCAAGCCGACCCCGCAGGAGGCGCCCTTCGACCCGGAGGGCTTCGTGCGCGACCGGATCGCCGGGCTGTCGCTGCGGGCCGCGCGGTTCGCCGAGCGGGTGCGCGACGGCGGCTGACCAGGTGCTCGGGTCGGGCTGGCACGATGTCGCCGTGACGTCGCGGCTCCTGGTGGTCCAGCCCGACCCGATCGTGCCCCTGGCCGGATTCGCCGAGTGGCTCCGGGCGGCGGGCGTCCAGGTGCGTCTGGTCCGGCCCTTCACGGGTGAGCCGGTGCCCGCCAGGGTCGACGAGGACGGTCTGCTGGTGCTGGGCGGTTCCATGAGCTCGACCGACGACGCGGGTCATCCGTGGCTGGCCGACGTCCGTGCCCTGATGCGCAGCGCCGCCGCCGACGGTCGGCCGACCCTGGGGATCTGCCTCGGCGGTCAGCTGATGGCCCAGGCCTTCGGCGGCACCGTCGAGGTCGGCGACCGCGGCCTGGAGACCGGGGTGGTCGACGTGGCGTGGCGCCCCGAAGTCGCCGACGACCCGCTCCTGGGCGGCCTGCCCCGTGAGTTCCCGGTCGGGCAGATGCACCACGACATGATCAGCCGCCTGCCGGTCGATGCGACGTGGCTCGCGTCTTCCGCGCAGTACGCGCACCAGGCGTTCCGGGTCGGGTCGTGCTCGTGGGGTCTGCAGTTCCATCCCGAGGTCACGACCGACGTGTACCGGGACTGGGTCGAGGCCGAGGACGCCACCGACGAGGAGGCTCCAAGGCTGGCCCAGGCGCTGGGTGACTTCGCTCGCGACGAGGTGCGCGTGCACGCCGCGAACCGCAGGATCGCCGAGCGGTTCGCCGGCCTGCTCGCCGAGGCGGCGCGCCGGGACGCCGTCTGACCGGCGCTACCTCGTGAGGACGATCTTGCCGAAGACGTCGCCGTCGGCCATCGCCCGGAAGCCCTCGGCGGCGTGCTCCATCGAGATCTCGCGGTCGACCAGGGGGCGGACGCCGCTGGCGTCGAGCATGGTCATCAGCTCGCGGAGCTCCGTCGCGGTGCCCATCGTCGACCCGATCACCTGCAGCTGGAGGAAGAACACGCGGGTCAGCTGGGCGTCGTCGGGGTGCGACCCGGACGTCGTGCCCGAGATGACGACGCGTCCCCCGGGACGCAGCGCTCTCACCGAGTGCTCCCACGTGGCACGTCCGACCGTCTCGAAGGCCGCGTCGACGCGGTCGGGCAGCCGGGCCCCGGTCTCGAACACGCCGTGGGCGCCGAGCTCGAGCGCCCTCGCCCGCTTGG
>JALRKU010000205.1 GCA_023254755.1 Aeromicrobium sp.
GATCGGATGAGCCTGCCGTACCTGCACGGTGCCAGCATCGACTTCGTCGACACCATCGAGAAGCAGGGCTTCACGATCGACAACCCGATGGCCACGGGCTCCTGCGCCTGCGGCGACAGCTTCCACTGAGACCCGACCTCACCCACTCGGCCCGGGAACCGCACAGCGGCTCCCGGGCCGCGGTGCGTCTGAGACCCGACCTCAGCCACACCGCCCGGGACCGCACTGCGGTCCCGGGCCGTGGTGCGTCGGAGACCTCGCTGCCACCGGACGCTCGTCGGTGGTGCGACGTCGCCTGAGGGGTGAGAAACGTGGGGGAGTGGTGCCGTCGGCGGTCGCCATCGTCTAGCCTCGTCGCGTGCATCTTGCGATCGCCGGTTCCGTGGCCACCGACCACCTGCAGATCTTCCAGGGCAAGTTCTCGGACTCCCTCGTCCCCGACCAGCTCGACAAGCTGTCGGTGTCGTTCCTCGTCGAGGACCTCGACATCCGCCGGGGCGGGTGCGCCGCCAACATCGGCTTCGCGCTCGGCGTGCTCGGCCACCGGCCCACGCTGGTCGCGTCGGTCGGCACCGACTTCGTCGACCAGGGCTACCAGACCTGGCTCGAGGAGCACGGCGTCGACTGCTCGCTGGTCCACGTCTCGCCGACCGCGCACACCGCGCTCTGCACCATCACGACCGACGACGCGCACGCGCAGATCGTCACCTTCTACCCGGGCGCCATGGCCGAGGCCCGCCGCATCGACGTCGGCGCGATCCATGCCGAGCGGCCGATCGACGTGCTGCTCATCGGTCCGGACGACCCCGCCGGCATGCAGCGCCACACCGCGACCGCCCGCGAGCTCGGCATCGCCTTCGCGGCCGACCCGTCGCAGCAGCTGGCCTGGGCCGACGGCGAGCTCATCCGCGACCTCGTCGACGGCGCCGCGTACCTGTTCAGCAACGACTACGAGGACGCGCTGATCCAGTCCAAGACCGGCTGGAGCGCCGACGAGGTCCAGTCGCGCGTCGGCACCCGCATCGTCACCCGCGGCAAGGACGGCGTCAGCATCTACCCGGCCGACGGCCCCGCGATCGAGGTCTCCGCGATCCCCAGCGTCGAGGCGGTCGACCCGACCGGCGTCGGCGACAGCTTCCGGGCCGGCTTCCTCGCCGGCGTGGCTGCCGGACTCGACCTCGAGCGGTCGGCGCAGATCGGCTGCACGATCGCCGCGAGCGTCGTCGAGACCACCGGCACGCAGGAGTACGTGCTGGAGCGAGAGGCGTTCCTGGATCGTCTCGGCAGCGCCTACGGCGACGCCGCGCGGGCCGAGGTCGCGGCCGCTCTGACCTTCTGAGGAAGGTCCACCTTCCGCCGACACGGTGAGGGTCACCTCACTACTACGACGCGTCGGTGGTTGCGTTACTGTTCGTGAGAGGTTCGAGGCGTGCGCTCAGGCGTGCGCCACCGTCGAGAAAGGCGCCCAGTGGGACGGTTGAAGCTGGCGGCTCTGGCCGCCGTGCTCGTCGCGATCAGCGGATGCTCGCCGGTCGACGACTCCGACGTGAAGCGACTCGCACTGCCGAAGGCGGCGAGTGATCGCACCGATGTGATGTGGGACCTGTGGCTGGGGACCTGGATCGCCGTTCTGGCGATCTTCCTGCTGGTCTTCGGCCTCATCGTCTACGCGATGGTCCGGTACCGCCGGCGCAGCGTCGACGAGGTGCCGTCGCAGGTGCGCTACAACCTGCCGATCGAGGCGCTCTACACGTTCGCTCCGGTCATCATCGTGGCGGTGTTCTTCTACCACACGGTGACCGCGCAGAACGCGATGCTCGAGAAGGTCGACGAGCCCGACCACACCATCACGGTCGTGGGCTCGAAGTGGCAGTGGGCGTTCACCTACAACGGTGAGACCGCGGCCGACGGCCAGAACGTCTACGACATCGGCACGCCCGAGAAGTTCGCGGACCTGTACCTCCCGGTCGACGAGTCGGTGCGGTTCAACCTGCTCTCGCCCGACGTGATCCACTCGTTCTGGATCCCCGAGTTCTACTTCAAGATGGACGTCGTCCCGGGCCGCGGCCCGCAGCAGAACACGTTCGACCTGACGCCCACCCGCGAGGGAACCTTCACGGGCCGCTGCGCCGAGCTCTGCGGCCTGTACCACTCCCGCATGCTCTTCAAGGTGCACGTGGTGAGCCGCGCCGAGTACGACGAGCACATCGCCGAGCTCGCGGCCAACCCCAAGCGCGTCGGCGAGCCCAAGGGCCAGAAGCTGGCCATGGAGCTCGCGGGCCTGTCCGACACCGAGGAAGGTGAGCACTGATGGCGGCCGGAACTGCGGCGTTCGAAGCCGGTGACGGTCACGCGGTGACCCGCGAGAAGACCCTCGGCCAGAAGGTCGTCACGGTGCTGACGACGACCGATCACAAGGTGATCGGCAACATGTACCTGATCACGTCGTTCGCCTTCTTCATCACCTGTACGGTTCAGTGGAAGCATGACGTTTTGCGAAAATTTTGCCATTTCTTCAAGAATCGCTTC
>JALRKU010000306.1 GCA_023254755.1 Aeromicrobium sp.
CGGTGAGGATCAGGCGAGGGCGCGCAAGGTGTCGACGAGCGGGGTGGTGGGGCGGCCGATGAGCTTGGTGAGCTCACCGGGGGTCGCGGCGAGGTCACCCGCGGCGATCCGCACGTCGGTGGCGGCGTTGAAGCCCGCCCAGACGTCGGGCACACCGGCGCCGAGCAGCGCCGACCTCAGGCCCTCCTCGTCGGTCCGCGTCACGGTGACGGGCGACCCGATGACGTCGGCGAGAGCAGCGGCCAGGTCCTCCTGGCTCCAGGCGACGTCGCCCGACAGCTCGTAGACCGGCTGCACGTCGTCGGCGAGCAGCACGGCGGCGGCGGCCTCGGCGTAGTCGCGGCGCGACGCGCTGGCGACGAGGCCGTCGCCGGCGGCGGTCAGGACGGTGCCGGTGTGACGCGCGGCGTCGATCGCCGGCACGTAGTTCTCGTGGTACCAGCCGTTGCGCAGCAGGCTGTGCGGCAGCCCGGACTGCGCGAGGTACTGCTCGGTCTCGACGTGCTCCGGGGTGACGAGCAGCTCGGTGGCGGGGCCGCCGAGGACGCTGGTGTAGGCGAGGAAGCCGACGCCTGCGGCCTGGGCCGCGTCGATGACGTTGGCGTGCTGCTGCGCGCGCTGTCCGAACTCGTTGCCCGAGACCAGCAGCACCTTGTCGACGCCGGCGAAGGCGGTCTCCAGGGCGGCGCGGTCGTCGTAGGGGGCGACGCGCACGGTGACGCCGCGGTCGGCGAGCGACTGGGCCTTGGCGGCGTCGCGGACGACCGCGACGACCTGGTCGGCGGGGACCTGCTCGAGCAGGGCGTCGACGACGAGGGAGCCGAGCTGGCCGGTGGCCCCGGTGATGGCGATGGTCATGAGAACTCCTGGGGATCGTGGGTGGGTGCGAACTCGACCATACACTTACTTTTCGTAAGTACCAACATTTCGTAAGTACTTTCTTGGTGATAGCATGAAGAGATGGATCCGTCCGACGCCACCCCCTCCGCCGAGCTGGGGTTCGACGTGTTCGCCGCGCGGTGCACCTCGCGGGCGACGATGGAGACGATCACGAGCCGCTGGGGCGCGCTGACCCTCGCGGCGCTGGCCGACACCCCGATGCGGTTCGGCGAGCTCCGGCGCCGCATCGGCGGCGTCAGCGAGAAGATGTTGTCCCAGACGCTCAAGCAGCTCGAGGCCGGAGGCCTGCTCACGCGCACGGTCGTCTCCGAGACGCCCCTCGCCGTCGAGTACGCGCTCACCGACGCGGGGCAGCAGGTGGCCGCAGCCATCATGGCGCTGATCGACACCGTGTACCGCGTCCAGCCCGCCGTCGACGAGGCCCGCAGCGCCTGACGGGCACGCCCTACGCTGCACGACATGGGGGCTGACTACGCCGTCGTCGGTGTCGGAGCACTGGCCGAGGCGATCGTCGTCGGCTTGTCCGACGGGATCGACGACGCGCCCGCGATCGTGCTGTCACCACGCGGTGCCGAGCGGAGCGCACGCCTCGCCGCGCGATTCGCCAACGTCACGGTCGCCGCCGACAACCAGGCCGCCGTGTCGGCGGCGCCCGTCGTGGTCGTCGCGGTCCGACCGGCGCAGGCCGAGGACGTCCTGGAGTCCCTCACGTTCACCGCCGAGCAGCACGTGGTGTCGGTCGTCGCGGCGGTCTCGCTCGACCGGCTCCGCGCCCTGGTCGCCCCGGCGACCGACGTGACCCGCACGATCCCGATGCCCGAGGTCGCCCGGCGCGCCGGCCACACCCCGGTGCTGCCGCGCTCCCCCGAGGCGATCGCGCTGTTGGAGCGACTCGGCACGGTGGTGCGAGTCGACGACGAGGCGGCGTTCGACGCGATGTCGGTCGCCACCGCCACGGTCGCGGCGCACCTGCACTACGTCAGCACGATCGCGCAGTGGCTCGCGGCCCAGGGCGGGATCTCGGCGGCGGACGCCGAGCAGTTCGTCGCCGGCGTCTACCAGGGCCTGCAGATCGACGTCACCCACGGCCCGCTCGCGGACCTCGCGACGGACCACGCGACGCCGGGCGGCTTCAACGAGGGCTTCGACCGGGCCCTCACCGACAGCGGCGTGTTCGAGGCCGTCACCGGCGCCCTCGACGCCGGTCTGCGTCGCATCCACGACGCCGGCTGACGATCAGGCGCGGTGACGCCCACCGCTCGGGTCGCGGGTGGCGAGCACCTTGCGCTCGGCCCCGTCGGTCGCCTCGGCGGCGACCTGAAGGGGCATCTCGAGCGGCGGACCTGACGGCGGCGGGGCGTCGATGGGGACGTCGGGGAGCGACATGCGCGTGTCCTCCAGGAAGCGGGAGCGGGAGTGCGCCTGGCGGCTGCCGACCTCCCCGCGGGTGGCTCCTCGGTCTCATCCGCAGACCTCATGAACGCCTCAGCCTCGCAGCAAGAAACGCTGCGGGGCTGAGGCGCTGGCGGTGACGGTGGGATTTGAACCCACGGTGGGGGGATACCCCACACACGCTTTCGAGGCGTGCTCCTTAGGCCGCTCGGACACGTCACCGGCGGCGACTTTACCGGACGGTGCCGCCACGACCGAATCGGGCTGGGACGGAGTTCACGCAGTTCGGGTAGTCCCCGCTACCCGAACTGCGTGATCCTCGTGGCCAGAGTGCGTGAACTCCGTCCGAACAGGACCGAGCTCAGAGCTGGGGGTCGGAGATGCTCAGCATGGTCTCGCTGAACAGGTCGATCCCGTCGTCGCGGGTGCGGCCGGTGCCGGCGCCGCCCAGGAGGCTCAGCAGCTCGCCGACGGCCCGGCCCACGCGCTCGTCGAGCGCCGACGTGCCCTCGCCGCCCCAGTCGTGGGGCGAGGCGAAGACACCCGTGGGCACGACCATGGCCTGCAGGTACGCGAAGAGCGGTCGCAGCGCGTGGTCGATGACCAGCGAGTGGCGGGCCGTGCCACCGGTCGCGCCGAGCACGACCGGCTTGCCGATGAGCAGGTCGGCATCGAGCGCGTCGACGAACGACTTGAACAGTCCCGGGTACGACGCCTTGTACGTCGGGGTGACGACCACGAGGGCGTCGGCCGCGGCGACCTGGTCGATCACGTGCTGCAGGCGCGGCGACGCGAAGCCGACGATCGTGGCATCGGTGATGTCGTGCGCGAGGTCGCGCAGCGACACGACCTCGAACGAGGCACCCGGCTCGGCCCGGCGGACGGCCTCGCCGAACCGCTCCGCGAGGAGCGTGGTCGACGAGGCGTCGCTCAGGCCCGCCGAGATCGCGACGACGCGGGTCATGCCGTCACGACCTCGGCCTCGGCGTCGGCCGCGGCCTGCTTGGCCGCGACCCGCGCCGCGTGGGTGGGCGCGTCGGGCACGGTCGCCGGGCGACGCGCGTCGAACTCGGCGCGCAGCGTCGGCAGCACCTCGCCCAGCAGGTCCAGCTGCTCGAGCACGATCTTGGTGGGCAGGCCCGCGTGGTCGACGAGGAACAGCTGGCGCTGGTAGTCGCCGAAGAAGTCGGCGAACGTCAAGGTCTTCTCGACGAACTCCTGCGGGCTGCCGACCGTCAGCGGCGTCTGCGCGCTGAAGTCCTCGAGGCTCGGGCCGTGTCCGTAGACCGGCGCGTTGTCGAAGTACGGGCGGAACTCGCGCACCGCGTCCTGGCTGTTGGGCCGGATGAAGAACTGACCGCCCAGACCGACGACCGCCTGCTCGGGCGAGCCGTGGCCGTAGTGCGCGTAGCGCTGGCGGTAGAAGTCGATCAGCCGGATGTAGTGCTCCTTGGGCCAGAAGATGTTGTTCGCGAAGTAGCCGTCGCCGTAGTAGGCCGCGAGCTCGGCGACCTCGGGCGTGCGGATCGAGGCGTGCCAGACCATGGGCGGCACGCCGTCGAGGGGGCGCGGCGTGGCGGTGAACCCGCGCAGCGGCGTGCGGAAGCGGCCCTCCCAGTCGACGACGTCCTCGTCCCACAGCCGGCGGAGCAGCTGGTAGTTCTCGACCGTGAGCTCGACGGCGCGCGTCGGGTCCTGGCCGAACCACGAGTAGACCGGGGCGGAGTTGCCGCGTCCGAGCATGAGGTCGACGCGGCCGTCGGAGAGGTGCTGCAGCACGGCGTAGTCCTCGGCCAGCCGGACCGGGTCGTTCGTGGTGATCTGCGCGATGGCCGTGGAGAAGACGATGCGCTCGGTCTGCGCGGCCATGTAGGCCATCAGCGTGGTCGGCGAGGTCGTCACGAAGGGCGGGTTGTGCTGCTGCCCGCTCGCGAAGACGTCGAGGCCGACCTCCTCGGTCTTCTTCGCGATCTCGACGAGCGCCTTGATGCGCGCGTTCTCCGTGGGCGTCGTCCCGTCGGTCGGGTCCTGGGTGACGTCGCCGACGGTGAAGATGCCGAACTGCATGCTGCTCATGGGAGCCTCCTTGCGTCGATGGTCGCATCAACTAGTTCAACATTCAACTTATTCCGCTGCCGTCCGCGCGTGATGATTCCCATGAGGTGATGGGAATCAGAGCAGCTCACCATGCTTCTCCCACGCTCACCGGCTGAATCATCCGCAGGTGAGTGAAAGATTCCCATCAGGACCTGGGAATCAGCGGCGTCCGCGCCTCATGCAGGCAGACGAGAACGCCCCGGCCGACGGGGGCGGCCGGGGCGCTCGCCGTCGCGCTCGCGGCGTCAGGCGTGCGCGCCGTCGTGCTCCGTCTCGGGCGGCTCGGGCGACTCCGTGGGCTCGGGAGCCTGCGCAGCCTCGGCGCACTCCTCGGCGTGGTCGCGCTGGTCCCGCAACGCCTTCTTCGCTGCGTCCCACTGCGACTTCAGGACGGCGCGCTCGGCCTTGACCTGACGCTTCAGGGTGGCGAGCGACGCGCGCTGCGCACGGGCTGCCTCCTTGGCCGCGGCACGGGCCGTGTCTCGGGCGGCCTTGGCCTCGTCGCGGAGCGCGGGGTCCTTCCGAGCCGCGACGGCGAGGCGTCGTGCTTCCTTCTCGGCGGCTCGCGCCTCGGCGGTCTCGCGGTCCTTGAGCTGCTTCACGAGGTCCTTCGTCGAGGTCCGCGTGTGCGTGACGTACGCCTTCTGCGCGGCCAGCGCGTCCGCCTCGGCCTTCGTGAGCGCGGCCTGGACGACGGCCGGGTCACAGCTGGGCGCCGGGTCGTCGGCGCTCGCCGGCGTCGTGGCGAGGTTGATGCCGGCGATCGTGATGACGACGGTCGCGCAGGCGCGACCGATGATGGTGATGTTCACGGTTCTCCCTCCCGTGGTGGATGGTGCGCATCCACGATGTCACCGAGAACCGGGGTCCCGGGACCAAATACCCTAACCCGGAAGAACGCGCCGGAACCTCGCTCAGCGACGGTCGGCGAAGAAGGCGCGCAGGAGCGCCGACGACTCCTCCGCGAGCACGCCCGACGTGACCTCGGGACGGTGGTTGAGGCGACGGTCGCGGACGACGTCCCACAGCGAGCCGACGGCTCCGGCCTTGTCGTCCCACGCCCCCAGCACGAGCCGACGGACCCGCGACGACACGATGGCGCCCGCACACATCGTGCACGGCTCGAGCGTGACGACCAGCGTGCAGTCGTCGAGACGCCAGGTGCCGAGCCGCGACGACGCCGACCGGAGGGCCACCAGCTCCGCGTGA
>JALRKU010000393.1 GCA_023254755.1 Aeromicrobium sp.
GTCCTGGCGACGAAGAAGGGCCTGGTCAAGAAGACCCGCCTCGGCGACTACAACAGCCCCCGCCAGGCCGGTGTCATCGCGATCAACTTCCGCGACGACGACGACGAGCTCATCGGCGCCGAGCTGGTCAACGCCCACGACGACCTGCTGCTCATCTCGCGCAAGGCGCAGGCCATCCGGTTCCGCGCCGACGACGAGCAGCTGCGCCCGATGGGCCGCGCCACGTCGGGCGTCACCGGCATGAAGTTCCGCGACGACGACTCGCTGCTGAGCCTCAGCGTGATCCGGCGGCCGGAGTCCGGCGACGAGGACGCCGTGCTCGAGGACGAGCAGCTGTACGTCTTCACCGTGACCGACGGCGGCTTCGCCAAGAAGACCGAGATCGAGCAGTACCGCCTCCAGGGTCGTGGCGGTCTGGGCATCAAGGCCATGCAGATCACCGAGAACCGTGGCGAGCTGGTCGGCGGACTCGTGCTGGTCGACGGCGACGACGTCATCTCGGTGACCAACCGAGGTCAGGTGACCCGCAGCCTCGTGTCGGGCGTCCCTGCCAAGGGGCGTGGCACCATGGGGGTCAAGTTCGTGACGCTCAAGGGGGACGACCAGGTGGTGACCATCGCGCGCAACACCGACCTCACCACCGACGAGCCGACCGATGCCGAGGCCGTCGATCCCGAGGCCACCACGGGCGAGCAGCCGACTGACGAGGGGCAGGACGCGTGACCGACGACTCGAGCGACACGACCGCGCCGGGGTCCGGGGCCGGCGACTCCACGCCGTCGACCCAGGTTCCTCGGGTCAAGCGACCCAGCGGGTCCACGACCAGGACGGGAGCGAAGACCGGGAGCAAGCCGAAGTCGCAGGGCTCCAGCGGCAAGGCCGGCACGCCGTCGAGCCGCAGCACCGACAAGGGTCGTCCGCGTCCCGCCACGTCGTCGGGCGACTCGGCGAAGGACGCTCCGCTGTCGGCGGAGGACTACAGCCGCACCACCGGCGACAGTCCGTCGACGACCGCCGTGATCCCGGCCGTCAAGGACGACGAGGACGACGTGCTGGAGCAGGCGCGCGCGGTGGCCGCGTCGAGTCGACCCTCGTCGGCCCGGTTCGAGCCCGTCGAGCCCGTCGAGCCCGCGGCTGCCGCTCCGGTCGCGTCCGAGCGGGCGGGCCGCGCCGCGACGCTGCGACTGACCCACGTCGAGCCCTGGTCGGTCACCCGCATGGCGTTCGCGATCTCGGTCGCGTTGATGATCGTCGGCGTCGTCGCCACCACGATCTTCTGGCTGGTCCTCGACTTCGCCGGGGTCTGGGACCAGATCAGTGGCAGCGTGACGTCCGTCCTGAGCGACGACAGCTCTGCCTTCGACATCACCGACTATCTCGGGTTCGGTCGCCTCGTCGGTTTGTCCCTCGTGCTGTCGGCGATCAACGTCGTGGTCATGACCGTGCTGGCCACGATCGCGGCGCACCTGTACAACCTGGCGGCCCACGTGCTCGGCGGCTTCCAGGTCACCTTCAGCAACGACAAGTGAGCCGACCCGATTCGTCCCCGCGCGAGTCGGTGAGGTAGTGTTCATCGCTGTTGCGGGCGTATAGCTCAGCTTGGTTAGAGCGCTTCCCTGATAAGGAAGAGGTCCCAGGTTCAAGTCCTGGTACGCCCACTCCACGAGGAGGTCACGATGAAGAAGGTCGTGGGGGTCGCCCTCGCAGCGGCCGGCCTCCTGTGGGCTCTCGGACAGCGCAAGGCTCCGGCCCGGTCCACCACGTGGGCCGACGGAACCGACGCCGTCTGACGCACCACCCGCACGGGGCCTTGGCGCAATTGGTAGCGCATCTGCTTTGCAAGCAGAGGGTTAGGGGTTCGAGTCCCCTAGGCTCCACCACCGAGCACCGACGGCCGACGAGCCATCACCGATCGATCGGCACCCGGCGCCGTCCTGTCCGGGGTAGACCAGCACGAGCGAGCCGACGCTGTCCTCGACGCGAGCCGCATCGGCGGGCGCCGGGCCGTTCACGGCGGGCGGCTCGAACAGCCGAACCGGATCCAGCACCCATCCCGATCCGCAGTGCGCCGACGACGAGGTGGTGTCGAGGCCGTTGGGCGTGACGACGCAGCGGGTGGACGTGCCGACCTGCTCGATCCACACCCGGTCGCCCAGCCACGTCGACAGCGCCGCCGCGGCCACGAGGCAGGCCGCGCCTAGGCCCGCCGAGACGATCGCGTGTTGGCCGTCGAGTCGGCGACGGGGCGGCGAGGAGTCGGCGGTCACGGTGCGACGGTACGGCCGCGGCGACTGCTCGTCCGGCGGATCCGGGAGATCTCCACAGAACCTTCACCACGGTCCCGGAGGGGCCTGGTTTGTGCACACCTGGGGATGAGTCTGTGGAGAACTACACTGGTGTGATTCCCGGTGTGGAAAGACCACAATTCGCCGCCAGAACGGTCGATTCCGCCCGACACGGCGACCTCGGTATGGCCAGCTCGTCGTCGGTGCCGCGCAAGCGAGGGAACCCGTTCTTGAATGATTCAAGAAAAGAACGCTAGGGTGATCGGGTGGTGAGCGACGAGGCCCTGCGGGGCGCCGGACTGCGCGTGACGCAGCCGCGTGTCGCGGTGCTCGACGCCGTGGCGGCCCATCCGCACGCCGACACCGACTCGATCATCGTGGCCGCGCGCGAGCACCTGCCGGCGCTGTCGCACCAGGCGGTCTACGACTCGCTGCGCACGCTGACGAAGTCCGGACTGATCCGCCGCATCAAGCCCAGTGGCTCGGTCGCGCGCTACGAGACGCGCATCGGCGACAACCACCACCACGTCGTGTGTCGATCCTGCGGCGCGATCGCCGACGTCGACTGCGCCCACGGTGCGGCTCCGTGCCTCACCCCGTCGAACCACCACGGCTTCGTCGTCGACGAGGCCGAGGTCATCTACTGGGGCACCTGCCCCGCCTGCACGTCCACCCACCCCCAGCCCGAGAGGAACGGCCATGTCTGAGCCCACCAACGCCGAAGTCGGCGAGATGAACGAGACCTCCCTGAAGGACGGCGGTGGGAAGTGCCCGGTCGCGCACGACCGCGCTCCACTGCCCACCGAGGGCGGCGGCAACCGGGGCTGGTGGCCCAAGCGGCTCAACCTGAAGATCCTGGCCAAGAACCCGGTCGTCGGGAACCCGAACGGTGGCGACTTCGACTACCCGGCCGCGTTCGCGACGCTGGACCTCGCCGAGGTCAAGGCCGACATCAACGCGGTCCTCACCGACTCCAAGGACTGGTGGCCCGCGGACTTCGGCACGTACGCGCCGTTCATGATCCGCATGGCGTGGCACAGCGCCGGCACCTACCGTGTCAGCGACGGCCGTGGCGGCGGCGGCACCGGCCAGCAGCGCTTCGCTCCGCTCAACAGCTGGCCCGACAACGGCAACCTCGACAAGGCCCGTCGCCTGCTGTGGCCGATCAAGCAGAAGTATGGCCAGTCCATTTCCTGGGCAGACCTCTACATCCTCGCCGGTAACGTCGCACTGGAATCCATGGGTTTCCGCACCTTCGGCTTCGGTGCCGGACGTGAAGACGTCTGGGAGCCGGATCAGGACGTCAACTGGGGCGCCGAAGTCGCCTGGCTGGGTGTCGATCCCAAGCGTGTGGACGACAAGCGTGAGCTGTCCGCGCCTTTCGGTGCCACTCACATGGGCCTTATCTATGTA
>JALRKU010000411.1 GCA_023254755.1 Aeromicrobium sp.
TGGCCGTGGTGCCGGAGCCGTTGATGGCACCGGTCATCTTGCGCAGCGCCTGGCTCATCAGTCGAGCCTGCAGACCCACGTGGCTGTCGCCCATCACGCCGTCGATCTCGGCGCGGGGCACGAGGGCCGCCACGGAGTCGATGACGATGATGTCGAGCGCACCCGAACGGATCAGCATGTCGGCGATCTCGAGCGCCTGCTCACCGGAGTCGGGCTGCGAGATGAGCAGCGCGTCGGTGTCGACGCCCAGCTTGCGGGCGTACTCGGGATCGAGCGCGTGCTCGGCGTCGATGAACGCCGCGACGCCACCGGCCTTCTGCGCGTTGGCCACCGCGTGCAGGGCGACCGTGGTCTTGCCGGAGGACTCCGGACCGTAGATCTCCACGACGCGGCCCCGCGGCAGACCGCCGATGCCGAGCGCGACGTCGAGCGACATGGCGCCGGTGGGGATGACCTCGATCGCGGTCTTGGGGCGCTCGCCGAGCCGCATGACGGCGTTCTTGCCGTGCGCACGGTCGATCTGGGCGATGGCGTTGTCGAGGGCCTTGAGCTTCTCGGCCTCCGCCTTGGCCGTGGCCTTGTCGGCAAGGCTCACGGCGGCTTCGCTGGGGGGCATCTGGTGTCCGTTCTCTTCGTGGGTGGCCGGTCGTCTTCGACGGTAGGAGGGCCCACGGACATTCCTGGGCCTCGTCGACCCGCCTGTGGACGACGCCCTCTTCGCGTCAGACCTGTGAGTAGAACGGTAACGAACAGATGTTCGATCGTCGGCACGACACGCCGATCCCCGCCGTCGTCGCGCGCCGCTAGCCTCGGACCGTGCCCCGACCGACCGACCGACCCGCCGCCCTGCGGGTCTCGACGCGCAACGCGACCTTCCAGCAGTGGCAGGCGCTGCTGGAGAACCGCACCAAGCGACACCGCGCCGGTCGACTGCTGGTGCAGGGAGTCCGTCCGATCGACGAGGCCGTCGCGGCCGGGTGGACCGTCCTCGACTGGCTCGTCGCGGACCGGGACGGCCCGTCGCCGTGGGTCGGTCGCCGGCTCGCCGACGCTCCCCGCGCCCAGGTGCACCACGTCGCTCCCGAGCTGATGGCCGAGCTCGGCGAGAAGGACGACGCCGTGCCCGAGCTGCTCGCGGTCGTCGCGATGCCGGCCGACGACCTGTCCCGCATCGCCGTCGGCCCCGACTTCCTGGGGGTGCTGCTCGATCGGCCCGCCAACCCCGGCAACGTCGGCACCGTGCTGCGGTCGCTCGACGCGTTCGGCGGCCACGGACTCATCACCTCGGGCCACGCCACCGACGCCTACGACCCGCGCACCGTGCGGGCCAGCACCGGTTCCGTCTTCCGGGTCCCGGTCGTCCGCAGCGACTCCCCCGGCGACGTGCTCGACTGGGTCGCGGCGGTGCGCGCCGCCGGAACGCCGCTGCAGCTGGTCGGGACGGACGAGACCGGCGACCGGGACGTCGACGCGACGGATCTCACCGGCCCGGTCCTGGTGCTGACCGGCAACGAGACCTCCGGACTCAGCCGGGCGTGGCGCGACGCGTGCGACCAGCTGGTCCGCATCCCGATGTCGGGCCACGCCAGCTCCCTGAACGCCGCGTCCGCCACGACCGTCGTGCTGTACGAGGCCGCCCGTCAGCGCCGCGGGTGAGCGGTGACCTGCGCACCTTTCCCGCCAGGTGGCGGTGCGCACCTCATCGAGGTGAGAGGTGCGACATCCACCGCCCATCGAGGTGAGAGGTGCGGGGCCCACCGCCCGCGATGGGTCAGCGCTCGGAGGGCGGGAGGCCGAGGTGGGCGTGGACGGCCCGCCAGACGACCTTGGGCTGCTCCCCGGCTCCGAGTGCCTCCTTGGTCGTGCGTCCGTCCAGACCGCCGACGACCTGCGTGTCGGCCCACACGTCCGCGTAGCCGGCACCGAGGTGGCGCTCCAGGAGCGCCCAGAACTCCGAGTGCTTCACGCGGCCACTCGTGCGGAGTGCTTCACGCAGCCGAGGCCTCGACCTCGCCCGTCGAGGGCGCGATCGACGCAATGCTGGCCAGGTCCGTGGCCTCCTCGATGGCCAGCAGCGCGCTGACGTCGAGCAGCACCTTGGACAGCGGGACCTCGAGGGCCCCGGCCAGGGCCGCGAGCAGCTCCGAGCTCGGCTCCTTCTGGCCGCGCTCGACCTCGGAGATGTATCCGAGGCTGACCCGCGCCTTCTGCGAGACGTCGCGCAGCGTGAGTCCCTGGGCGAGCCGACGGGCGCGAAGCACCTCTCCGACGAGCTGACGCATCGTGGTCATCGGGGCACCTCCGTCCGGGTCGCGTCCTCGGTCACGTCAGGCTCAACGCCCTGGCGCCGACGATTCTTCCCCCACCCTAGCGACCAGCAGGGCGAGAGCCGCACCGACCGTCGCCTCGCGGATCTCGGCACGGTCGCCGGACAGCTCGAGGAGCCGCTCGACCGTGCCGTGCGGGCCGGCCACGGCGACGTGCACCGTCCCCGGCGGCTTGCCCTCGCTGGGGTCGGGGCCGGCGACACCCGTCGTGGCGATCCCGTAGGTGGCGCCGCAGGCGTCGCGAGCGCGCTCGGCCATGCGGGCGGCGACCTCGCCGTCGACCGTGCCGTGCCTGGCCACCAGCTGCTCGTCGACGCCGAGCAGTCCGGTCTTGACGTCGGGCGCGTACGCCACCACCCCGCCCCGGACCACCGCCGATGCGCCCGGCACCGACACCAGGGCCGCCACCACGAGGCCCCCCGTCAGCGACTCCGCGGTCGCGACCGTCGCGCCTACCGACCGCAGCGCGTCGACCGCTTCCTGGGGGGTGGCCGTGGTCGTCATCTCCGCTCCGACCGGTCAGCCCTGGCGCGCGAGCGCCTCACGCCGGATGACGCGTGCGTCGCGCACGTACTGCACGCCCGTCACGAGCGTGATGGCGACGGCCCCGGCCATCAGCACGTGCGTGATCCAGCGCAGCACGTCGGACGCCGTGTTGTCCCAGAGCTCGAAGGGAAGCACGTAGCCGCCCAGCGCGAGCGCCTGGAGCGTGGTCTTGATGCGGCCGCCCTGGCTGGCCGGCATGACGCCGTACTTCTTGATGAAGAACCGCATGACCGTGATGCCCCACTCGCGCACCAGCACGACGACCGTGATCGTCCAGAACAGCCAGTGGTCGAAGATCAGCGCCAGCCCGATGAACGCCATGCCCGTGAGAGCCTTGTCGGCGATCGGGTCGGCGAGCTTGCCGAAGTTGGTGACCAGGTTGCGGCTGCGCGCCAGATCTCCGTCGATGCGGTCGGTCAGCATCAGCAGCACGAACGCGACCCAGGCCCACACCCGCATCGAGACGTCCTGGCCGTCGTCCACGAGGAGCAGCCAGCCGAAGACGGGGACGCCCGCGATCCGGAGCACGGTGAGTGCGTTCGCGATGTTCAGGTTGCTCGGCGGGGATGCCGGTTCCATGCGTACCTCTCGGGTCGACCGACCCTCAGTATGGGGCAGCGTCGCGACGGCGCGCCAACTCGATCTCCGCGCGACCGGCGCCGACGTCGGTCGCCAGACCGAGCGGCACCAGGTAGGTCTCGGGAGCGTGCTCGGCGGCGACGCTGATCTCGGGACCGCGCAGACCGTGCCGCGGCACGACGCGGATCTGCTCGATCTCGCGCCACAGCAGACCCACCCAGCCGTGCCGTCCCTGCAGGCGCAGGCCGTGCAGGTCAGCGACCAGCAGCGGCGAGCGCACGTCGCGCAGCGACGGGGCGAACGCCAGGCCGACCAGGGCCAGGACGATCGCCACACCGGCGGAGACCGGATCGCGGTCGTCGTAGGCCACCCACGCGTACCCGAGCGCCAGGAGCAGCGGGACGACGACCAGCGCCACGAGCAGCCCGACGCGCCGGTGCACCTCGAACGGCTCCTGCACGTCGGAGTGCGTCGGCTCGCTCATCGCGCCCTCACCGCCCGGTTCAGCCCTGGATCGTCGCGAGGACGTCGTCGAGGTCGTCGGGCTTGATCAGCACGTCGCGGGCCTTGGACCCCTCGCTCGGGCCCACCACGCCGCGGCTCTCCATGATGTCCATCAGGCGACCGGCCTTGGCGAAGCCGACCCGGAGCTTGCGCTGCAGCATCGACGTCGAGCCGAACTGGGTCGTGACGACCAGCTCGATCGCCTGGAGCACCAGGTCCATGTCGTCGCCGATGTCGTCGTCGAGCTCACGCTTCGCCACCTGCGGCGCCGTGACGTCCTCGCGGTACTCCGGCTGCAGCTGGGCCTTGCAGTGCTCGACGATCGTGGCGATCTCGGCCTCGGTGATCCAGGCGCCCTGCATGCGCATCG
>JALRKU010000437.1 GCA_023254755.1 Aeromicrobium sp.
GAGGCGACGGGCACGACGAACCCGCTGCTCGACGTCGCGCAGGAGCTCGAGCGGATCGCGCTCGAGGACGACTACTTCGTCAAGCGCAAGCTCTACCCGAACGTGGACTTCTACTCGGGCCTGATCTACGAGGCGCTGCAGTTCCCGCCGGAGATGTTCACCGTCCTCTTCGCGATCCCCCGCACGTCGGGCTGGCTGGCCCAGTGGCTGGAGCAGGTCGACGACAAGGAGCAGAAGATCGCTCGCCCCAAGCAGATCTACACCGGAGACCGCAGGCTCGACTTCGTGCCGGCCGCCCAGCGCTGGTCCTGACCCACTCCCACCGAGGGCGTCGTCGCGAGGTCGCGACGACGCCCTCGGCGCGTGGACTAGCGTGAGTGCGTGCGCCTGCGACTCGACCTCTCCTACGACGGGTCGGGCTTCCACGGATGGGCCACGCAGCCGGCGCTGCGCACCGTGCAGGAGACGGTCGAGTCGGCGATCGCGACGGTGCTGCGGCTCGCCGAGCGGCCGCAGCTGACCTGCGCGGGCCGCACCGACACGGGGGTGCACGCCCGCGGTCAGGTGGCCCACGTCGACCTCCACGAGGTCGACCCGGAGCTGCTGCTGCGGCGGCTGCGCCGCGTGCTGCCCGACGACGTCGTGATCCGCGGCGTCACCAGGGCGCCCGACGGCTTCGACGCCCGGTTCTCCGCCGTCGAGCGCCGCTACGTCTACCGACTGTGCGACGGCGTGCCCGATCCCCTGACCCGCGGATCGGTCGTCCGGGCGCCCAAGCCGCTCGACGTCGACGCGATGAACGACGCCGCCGCTCACCTGCTCGGCGAGCACGACTTCGCCTCGTTCTGCCGGCGCCGCGACGGCGCCACCACGATCCGCACGCTGCTGGAGCTGCACACGGTCCGTGAGGGCGACCTCGTCTCGACCACGGTGCGCGCCGACGCGTTCTGTCACTCCATGGTGCGCTCGCTGATGGGTGCGCTGGTGGCAGCCGGCGAAGGTCGGCACGAGTCCGACCTGGCGGCCGAGCTGCTCCGGGCGCGGGTCCGCGATCCTCGCGTCAAGGTCATGCCGGCGCACGGCCTCACCCTCGAGGAGGTCGTCTACCCGGCCGACGCCGACCTGGCGGCGCGTGCCGCTCAGGCCCGGCGCCGGCGCGACGAGTCGTGAGCGTCTCGCTGCTCCCCCTGCCGGTCGGCGTCCTCGACCTGCTCGCGACCGGCGACCACGCGGCGGCCGGACGCGCGCTCGGCCGCGCCGTACCACCCGGCTTCCTGGACTGCCAGTGGGTCTGGGCGCACTTCGCGGCCCTGATCCGTGCAGAACCCGAGCTCGCGTGGTGGCGGACGCAGTACGCGGTGGTCGAGGACGACCGCATCGTGGGCCACGTGCGGCTGCACTCGCACGAGGGGACGCGAGAGTGCCAGGTCGGCTGGGAGGTCGAGCCGATCCATCGCCACCGCGGAGTCGGTCGGCAGGCTGCCGCCGCCATCGTCGGCGTCGCGGCCACCCGGCCCGAGATCGACCGTGTCGTCGCCCTCGTCGCCCACGACAACGCCGCATCGATCGCCGTCGCCGAGGCGACCGGTTTCGTGGCCGACGGCGAGCAGCGTCACCGCTTCGGCTGGCTCATGCGCCGGTTCGTCCGGACGCTGCGAGACTGAGCCGATGGCACAGCACAGCTACGGCGTGGTCCCGTTCCGCCGAGTCGACGGCGGCGTCGAGCTGCTGATCGGCCACATGGGTGGCCCGTTCTGGTCCCGCAAGGACGAGGGCGCCTGGTCCTTCCCCAAGGGCCTGCCCGAGGGCGACGAGGAGCCGTTGGCCACGGCGCGACGCGAGATGTCCGAGGAGCTGGGACTCCCGGCCCCTGAGGGTGACTACCTGCCGCTCGGCGACGTGCGGCAGTCCGGTGGAAAGGTCGTGACCGCCTGGGCCGTCGAGACCGACCTCGATCCTGCCGACGTCGTGCCGGGCACGTTCACGATGCCCTGGCCACCACGGTCGGGACGCGAGCAGGAGTTCCCTGAGGTCGACCGGGTGGCCTGGGTCGATCCCGCCACGGCACGCCGGTTGCTGGTGAAGGCCCAGGCGGCCTTCGTCGACCGGCTCCTCGACCTTCTCTGAGCCCTGACGAACCGACGGGCCGGCTCCCTCCAGGGAGAGCCGGCCCGTCGGTCGTGGCAGGAGGTCGTCGTCAGCGACGGCTCCGCGTGGCCACCTGGTATGTCGCCAGCCCACCGACCGTCAGCAGGCCAAGGCTCAGCGCCAGGTAGGTCGGCCACATGGCGGCCGGCTGGGCACCGGTGTCGGGTGCCTCGACGTCGACCGCCGGCGCCACGAACGAGACCTCGGTCGCGCCGGGGTCGTTCAAGCCGACGGAATCGATGTTGGCGGCGGAGTTCTTGAAGACGCCGCCCTTCTTCGAGGTCACCGGCACGGTGATGTCGCACGACGCGGCGCCCTGCGCGAGGGACCCGTTCTCGACGACGATCTCCTTGTCGCCCTCCTCCGCCGTGATGTCTGCCGCGGCGCAGGTGGTGGTGGCCTCACCGGCGACCCGCAGGGACTTCGGCAGGCTGTCGGTGAAGGACCAGCCGGACTTCTCGCCGAGCTCGGACGTGTTGGTCACGGTGAGGACGAGGTCGGTCGTCTCACCCACCTTCAGCTTCTCGCCCTCGTCGACGAAGGCCTTGTCCAGCTGCGGCGTCACGTCGAGGACGCGGACGTCGTCGTAGGCGTGGTCGTTGCCACCGCCACTGCCCTGCTCGTTGCGGATGACGATGCCGACGTCGTCACCCGTGAACAGCGCGGCACGGCCGCCGAGCAGCTCCGTGGCCTGCGCGGCATCCGTCGAGCCGTCCGCGCACGGCGTGAGGGCGGTCGGATTGACCCGGGTCTCCTCGCCGTCGTCGTCGAGGTAGAACACGAGCGCCGGCTGCGCAGCACCTCGAGCGCAGTTCACGACACCCACGTTGGCGGCCACGGTGAGGAACCTGCCGTCGGCGTTCAGGTCGAGTGGGTCGACAGTCCGGAACTCGATCTTATTGGCGCCCGGGTTGGCGTCGGTGTACGCGGTCACCGCGTGGTTCGACGACGCCGGGCTGGAGCCGTTGATCTCGCCGATCTTCGTCGCCAGGGCACGGAGGTTGGCCTGACCATCCGCGTTGGTGTATCCCGCAGCCGTCAGGTCGGCGTCGCTGGTCGTGCCGTCCACGATCAGGCCGTTGCCGGCCGCGACATCGAGCCAGGCGGCATCGGCGCTGTAGTTCTGGGTGCCGTAGTCCTCGAGCAGAGCCAGCTCGCCAGACGCCAGCCCGGTACCGAAGGTCTCGTGCAGCAGGACGTCCGGGTCCGACGGCACTCCGGGCGAACCCGGGGCGGCGACGGCGACGCCGGTAGCGGTGGCGACCAGCGCGACCGAGGCGGCCAGGGCCGCCGTCGTACGACGACCGCGGCGACGGGAGGTGGTGGTCATCTGCTTCGAGCTCCTCATGATGATGTGGGGAAGCGGGGTGCGGGACTGGGGCACGCCGCGATCAATCTATGGACGGTTTCGCCCGGACCAACGCCCTTCGGGACAGGTCGTTCCGGATTGACCCCCTAATGGGGGTCGATCCGGAACCCGAGAGTCACAAGTCCGGTAAAGGGCGCCGATCCCGCCTACGATCACGAGGCCATGTCCTCCCACCGCGCACAGCGCCCAGCTTCCGGCGCCCGCCGACGCCGCCGCGTGCTCGCCGGGGTCACCCTGCTGGTCGCCGTCGGCCTCGTCGGGTACGGGCTGCGTGGCTTGTGGGACCGCCACGCAGCCACGCACGGAGGAGGGGGCACCCAGGCACCGGTCGCGAGCGGCGACCTCGACGAGACGCCCGTGCCGCTGGCGGACTGCAAGGCGGCGGCTGACGAGCCCCGGATCATCCACCTCGGCTCGCTCGACGTCTCGGGCTGCATCGTCAAGGTGGGCACGACCGGCCGGCAGCTCGACGCCCCGGGCAACATCCACGTCGCCGGCTGGTACGACAAGAGCGCACTCCCGGGCGACGACGGACTGTCGATCCTCGACGGGCACTCGAGCGGTCGCTACAAGGACGGCATCTTCAACCGCATCGACGACTTCGAGGACGGCTCGATCTTCACGGTGGAGTACGGCGACGGCAAGGAGCGGCGCTTCGAGGTCACGAGCGTGTCGGAGCACGAGATCGCCGACACGATGACGGCACTGCAGGACGACGCCACGGAGCAGGACGCGAACCTGGCGCTCATCACGTGCGGCGGAGACTACGACGCGGCCCACCACTCGTTCGACCGACGGGTCGTCGTGCTGGCGACCTCGATCTGACCCCCGGAAGATCCGTCATGAAATGACCCCCGGACGGTGGTCAGATCAGGCCGTCGCGGGCCGCCTCGCGGCTCATCGCGACCTTCGTGCGCACCGGACGTCCGGCCGCCTCGTACTTGCGCCGCACCCGGGTGAGGTACTTCTTGGCCGTGCCCGGCTGGACCCCCAGCTCGGCCGCGACGGCGTCGAGCGTGAGGCCCGACGCGTACAGGACCAGGGCCCGCTCCTCCTGGTCGCTGAGTGCGGGACGATCGGCGTCGCCCGCGATGACGGCAGCGACCTCCGGCGAGATCCATCGTCGGCCCCCCAGTGCCGCCCACACGGCGGCGACCACGTCCTTCTCGGAGTCGCGCTTGCCCACGATGCCTGCGATCCCCGCACGAAGGACGGCTCTGACCAGGGGCGGCGAGGCCATCGCCGACAGCACCAGGACGCGGATCCCGAGCTCGCCGAGGCGGCGCACCTGTGCCGGCTCGACCGCCGGACCACGCTCGACCAACAGGTCGAGCACCACCAGCTGCGGGCGTCGTGACGCGGGCACGTCCTCCAGCCAGGTCAGCAAGCCAGGCAGCGTCTCGCCGCTGAACACGACGGAGAGGCCCACCTGGGCGGCAAGCAGCTCCTCGGTTCGTCGGCGCTGCAGGAGGTGGTCCTCCACGATCGCCACCCGCCAGCTTCGCCTCCGGCGCACGGTCGATCGGGAGTGGGTCGTCGCGTTCATCGCGACGATGGTGCCACGGCGCCAAGGGTCCTGCGGACGCACGACGACCCGGCCGCCCCGGCGCGGACACGGCTCCAACTGAGATGATGGCGTGGTGGCCGACCACTACTTCGACCGCGATCCGCACGCCCCCGATCGCCGCCGAGACGTCATCGTCCGGCTCGCTGGTCGTGACCTGACGTTCACGACCTCGACCGGGGTCTTCGCGCACGACGGCCTCGACAAGGCGACCGACGTGCTGCTGCGCTCCGTCGAGCCTCCGACCTCCGGGGTGGTGCTCGATCTCGGCTGCGGCTGGGGTCCCATCGCGTGCGCGCTGGCGCTCGCGTCGCCGCAGTCCGACGTCTGGGCCGTCGACGTCAACGGGCGGGCCCGCGACCTGACGCGGCTCAACGCAGACAGGCTGGGACTCCCGCTGCACGTCGTGCGCCCCGACCAGGTGCCGGCGGACCTGGAGCTCGACCAGATCTGGTCCAACCCGCCGATCCGCATCGGCAAGGAGGCGCTCCACGAGCTGCTGCGCACGTGGCTCCCCCGCCTGGCACCCGACGGCGTCGCCTGGCTCGTCGTCGGCAAGAACCTCGGCGCCGACTCGTTGCAGCGCTGGCTGCGCACCGAGGGCTGGCAAGTCGATCGCCACGCGAGCGCCAAGGGCTTCCGGGTGCTTCGCGTGGAAGCACCCGGAAGCCTGAGTCGAGCTACTTGACGGTGACGGTCTTGGCCGACGACGTCTTGGCCGCGACGACTCCGTTGCCGCTGTAGGACGTGGTGATCGAGTGCTTGCCCCGCTTGGTCAGGGTCAGCTGGTAGACGATCTTGCCGTTGTCGGCGCCACCGAGCTCCACGGTCGCGAGGACCGTGGTCTTCCCGTCCTTGATCGTGAGCGTCCCGGTGGGCTGCGGCACGTTCGCCGCCTTCACCGTGATCGTCAGCGGGACGGAATGGTCAGCCCTCACCGACGTCGCGACGGACTGGGTGACGCTCGGAGCGACCTTGGCGACCACGAGATCCTTCGGCGGCGACGCCACCGAGGCGACGCTGTCGTTGACGACCGCCACCACGGAGTGCGAGCCGACCTCGAGGCCGCTCGGCACGGTGAACGTCGCCTTCCCCTTGGCCGACGTCCGCACCGTGCCGATCGACGAGCCGTCGACGAGCAGCTCGACCGGAACGTCGGGCGCCGCACCTCGCTGGTCCTGGACCGCGACGCTGACCGATGCGGCAGCGCCGAACGGGACGGACTTCGGCACGGTGACGGTGAGCCCGCTCGTGACCAGGACCGGCTCAGACCGCTGGGCGAGGGCCGTGAAGCCCGACGTCTTGGGCCGGATCTCGACGCTGATCTGCTGGCCGAACGCCGACTTCGGCACGGTGTAGGTCGACTTCGTCGCCTTCGCGATCTTGGTCTCGCCCAGGTACCACTGGTACGACACGGACGGCGCAGCAGCCGATGACCACGTGGCCGCCGCCACGCTGAGCTTCTGCCCGACGCCCCCCTGGCCGGTGATCTGCGGAGGGGCCACCGGAAGCGGCGCCTTCGACAGGTCGAGGATGCCCGAGCCGCAGCGCTTGGTGGTGCAGTTCAGGTCCCGGAACTGCGAGACCCACCACGGACCCTCGACGTCGACCTTCTTCTTCGCCTTGCTCGAGGGGAACGGCTGGACCGACTTCAGCACCGCGGTCCGCAGGTCCTTCGCAGGAACGCCGGCAGACCGGAGCAGCGCCGCCGCTGCGGAGACGGCAGGCGCGGCCATGCTGGTGCCGTCGTACACCGCGTAGGACGCACCCTGCGGCGTGGTCGTGCCCGAGTCGACCGTGGACAGGACACCGGGACGTCCCAGTCCCTGATCACCACCGGGCGCAGCGATGTCGACACCCTTGCCCGCGTTCGCGTACGACGCCAGGAAGCCGTCGTCGCGCGTCGCGGTCACGGCGATGCCCGAGCCGCAACGAGCCGGGACGTCGTACAGCGTGTTGTCGTAGGTGTTGCCGCTGGCGATCACCGAGAGGGCACCGCTCCGGGACGCGTCGTCGATGACGTCGTTGAACGCGGTGCAGAACTGCTTCACGACCTTCGACGGGGCTCCGTAGAAGTCTGCCCCCAGGGACAGGTTGACGACGTCCGCCGGCGTCGTGTTGTCCGGGACGCCGTCGATCGACCGACCGGCCGCCCAGCTGATCCCGTCCATGATGTCGAAGAGGTCGCCGCCGCAGCGTCCGAGCACTCGGACCGGCTGCACCTTCGCCGAGGGGGCGATGCCGGTGATGCCGATGCTGTTGTCCTGCTTCGCCGCGACGATGCCGGCCACGTGCGTGCCGTGCCACGAGCTGTCCTCCTGCTCGTCGATCTCCTCGCCGTAGCAGTAGTCGTCGCCCGCTGGGATCCAGTCGCCGGGATCGCTGGGATCCGCGTCCCGCCCGTTCCCGTCGTTCGCGGTGTAGAAGGCAGAAGGCGGGTCGTAGTCCGGGTCGTCGGCGGACACGAAGTCGTAGCCGTCGACGAGGCGCCCGTCGAGCTCGGGGTGGCTCAGCACGACACCTGAGTCCACGACGGCGACGACGACGTCGTCACCCTTGGTCGTCTGCCACGCGTACGGAGCCTTGGAGCTGTAGCCGCCCGGCTTCACGGCGGTGGAGTCCCAGATCGTCGTCTGTTCTGCGAAGTCCGGGTCGTTCGGGACGACAGGCGCCGCCGCAGACGCGCGGAAGCGGTAGTTGGGGACCGCCCACTCGACGTCGTCACGCAGGGCCAGCTCCGCCGCGGCTTCCGCCGCCGACTCGGCGTCGATCGCCTCCTCCACCGCCACCAGCGCTCGACCATCACCCGACGTGCGAACCCTCGTCACGTCGGCGTCGCCCGCCAGCGACGCCTGCGCGGCACGCTGGATCGTGCGCTTCGACGCCGTCGTCTTGACGATGATCCCGTTCGCCCTCAACGCCGGACGCTCGGCCGACGCGACCGGCGACACCTGTCGCGTCGTCTCTGCGCCCGATGCCGTCGGTGCGACGACCAGACCGGCCAGCAGCGTGCTCGCAGCGAGCACGACACATCTCTTCACCCTCGTTGTCCCTCCGTCGAGCGCTCGACCCCCGAGCGCGACAGGCTGAATCTACGGGCTCCAGCACCACGGCGTGGCCGATTGACGAACTCGGCGCCGACGACGTCGTCACACACGACGAAGGCCCGCCATCCGATGGATGGCGGGCCCTCGTTCGGGTGCTGGCGGAGGTTACTTCTCCTCGTCGGCCTCGGCCTGCGGCGCCTCGCCCTCGAGGCGGGCCTCGGCGTCGCCCTCGGTCTGGACGTCCTCGACGACCTCGGCGGCCTCAGCGGCCTCCGCGGTGGCCTCGACGTCGACGTCGGTGCCCAGATCGGTCTCCTCCGCGGGAGCCTCGGTCTCGGTCGACACCGCGGCGGGCGCCTCGGCCTTGGTGACCTTCGGCGTCTGGTTCTGCGCAGCGAACTCCTTGGCCTCGACGATCTCGATGACGGCCATGGGGGCGTTGTCGCCCTTGCGCGGCGCGACCTTCGTGATGCGCGTGTAGCCACCCGGACGGCTGGCCATGGCCGGGCCGATCTCGGTGAACAGCGTGTGGAGCACGCTCTTGTCGCGGATGACCTTGACCACCTGGCGACGGTTGGCGACCGTGTCGGTCTTCGCCTTGGTGATCAGGTGCTCGGCGTACGGGCGCAGGCGCTTGGCCTTGGCCTCGGTGGTCGTGATGCGGCCGTGCTCGAACAGGCTCTGCGCGAGGTTGGCCAGGATCAGACGCTGGTGCGACGGGCTGCCGCCGAGTCGCGGTCCCTTGGTGGGCGTGGGCATGGTGTCTCCGTTGGGTCAGGTCCAGTCGGAGCAGTACGTCAGTACTGCTCGTCCTCGGTGAAGCTGGTGTCGTCGTCGTCGAAGTCGGCGAGGGCAGCGGCCGGGTCGAATCCGGCGGGGCTGTCCTTGAGGCCCAGGCCCATCTCGGCGAGCTTGGCCTTGACCTCGTCGATCGACTTCGAGCCGAAGTTGCGGATGTCGAGCAGGTCCTGCTCCGAGCGCGTGATGAGCTCACCCACGGTGTGGACGCCCTCGCGCTTGAGGCAGTTGTACGAGCGGACCGTGAAGTTGAGGTCCTCGATCGGCAGGGCCAGGTCGGCGGCCAGCTGCTCGTCGACCGACTTCTGACCGAAGTTGCGGATGTTCATGAGCTGCGTCTCCGACAGGGCGACGAGCTCGGACACCGTGTTGATGCCCTCGCGCTTGAGGCAGTTGTACGAGCGGACCGACAGATCGAGGTCCTCGATCGGCATCGACAGCTCGTTGGTGAGGACCTCGGCGACCGGCGCGGGGCCGATCTCGATGCCCTCGGCCTCGACGTTCAGCTCGCGGGCGAGACCGAACAGCTCGACCAGCGTGCGACCGGCCGACGCGACAGCGTCGCGGGGGGTGATCGAGGGCTTGGTCTCGACCTCGAGGATGAGCTTGTCGAAGTCGGTGCGCTCACCGGCACGGGTGGCGTCGACGCGGTAGCTGACCTTGAGGACGGGCGAGTAGATCGAGTCCACGGGGATCTGACCGGCCTCGGCGTACTAGTTGCGGTTCTGCGTCGCCGAGACGTAGCCACGGCCA
>JALRKU010000237.1 GCA_023254755.1 Aeromicrobium sp.
ACCTCTTCGTGCCGGTGGCGCGACGCGTGCACCTGCTGCTTGCCTCCGACGCCGCGCTGCGCACCGCGTTCCGGCGCGAGCTCGACGCCGATGCCGACGGGCGCCTGGCCCGCGGCGAGCTCGTGGAGCACTACTTCGGCGACCCGACTCCAGGAGTCGCCACGGCCAGGTTCGTCGCCGCCTGCACCGAGGCGATCGCGGTCCGCGACCGCGAGTGGGCCGCGGCCCGTCGACGGGGCGCCACCGGGCCGTGACACGGTCGCCGCGTGGTGGTGGCCAGGGCCCGCGGATAGGGTGTCTCCCAACGCCACCGATGTCTGAGGAGACCGCATGAGCGACCTGCTGCGCGAGGCACAGGACCCCTCCACCACCGCCGCCCGCCTGCAGGAGATCGCCCAGGCCGACCGCTCCACCTGGGCAGCCATCGCCGCCAACCCGTCCGCCTACCCCGGCCTGCTCGACTGGCTCGGGACGCACGGCGACGACACGGTGAAGGCCGCCATCGCCCAGCGCGGTGCAGCTGCGGCGGTGCCGCCTCCGCCGCCCGCGCCCGTCGCACCGCCGCAGCCGGCGGCTCCTGCGTCCACGGCTGGCGACTCCGAGGCCACGGTCGTCGACCCGACCCTGGTGCAGCCCGCCGCCGACCCCGCCGCCGCTGCCGCTGCTGCCTCGGCGGCGTACCCGCCGCCCAGGGCGGACACCGCCGTCCCGGCAGCATCCAGCACCGCCGCCCCGGCAGCATCCAGCACCGCCGTCCCGGCAGCATCCAGCACCGAGACCTCGGGAGCCGCCGCCAACAACGTCGGCCGCATCGTCGCCGTTCTCGCGGTGGTCGCGGTGCTCGTCGTCGGCGGGTTCTTCGGTGCCCAGGCACTCACGGGCGACGACGACGACGAGAAGGACTCGGCCACCTCCGGCCAGACGAGCGAGGCCCCGGAGCCGAGCGACGACCCGACCGACGTCGAGGACCTGCTCGAGGGGTCCGACGACAGCGACTCCGGATCGGGTGGCGAGTTCTGCGACGTCATGGAGGACGTCCAGAGCCAGGGCATGGACAGCTTCGGATCACTCGGCACCGACGGCGAGACGCCTGACCTCGACGACCTGCAGCAGCAGCTGGCCGAGTTCACCCAGCTCTACGACGACCTCGAGGCCGCGGCGCCGGCGGAGATCAAGGACGACGTCAAGGTGATGGCCGACTTCATGAAGATCGCCACCGACCCGTCGAAGCTGGCCAGCGGCGAGAACCCCTACGCCTCCGGCGACATGAGCAAGTTCACCGACGCCGCCACGAAGGTGTCGCAGTACTACTACACGCAGTGCAGCTGACCGTCACCAGCACGCACTGAGAGGCACGGGCCCCGGCATCCGCCGGGGCCCGTGCCTTCGCTGGTCGGCAGCGGAGGTCAGCTGCCCCCGCCGATGGCGGCGGGGCCGTCCTCGCGCCGGATGTCGATGATGTGTCCGGTCTGCTGCGAGACCAGCACGTCGAGCGACTGCCGCGCCACCTCCAGCGAGCTCAGCAGGGTGCCCTCGGGCTCCTCGCCGAACGCCTTGGTGCGCATCGGGGTGCCGGTGCGCTCGGGGTTGACGCAGTTGACCCTCACCTCGCCGGCCCACTCGTCGGCCAGCGCCTGGGTCAGGTTGACCGTCGCGGCCTTGGCCGAGGAGTACAGCGAGTAGCCCTTGCGGCCGCGGGTGTACGACGACGACGTGAAGAGGAGCAGGGATCCGCCGGCTGCCGCCAGGTGCGGGTAGAACTCCTGCGCGATCCAGATCGGGGCGAGGTAGTTGACCTCGGTGGCCGACCAGATGGTCTCCTCGGTGGTCTCGGCGAGGTCGCCGATCGGCAGGATGCCCGCCGTGTTGACGACGAAGTCGACCCGGTCGGTCTTCTCCAGGACCTGGCGGGCGGCCGCCGCGACGTCCTCGCGCCGGTCGACGTGCGTGTTGGTGGCGGACCGGGAGAACACGTGCACGTCGGCGCCGAAGGATCGAGCCAGGTCGGCGATGTCGCCGCCGATGCCGTACGAGCCGCCGAACAGGACCATCGTGCGGCCCGTGAGCAGCTCGCGGTACGCCTCGTCGCTCGGCGCCTCGGGGATGTCGGCGGACTCGAGCTGGAAGAGCTTGTCGGCGATGTACACGTCGATCGGCTCGGTGACCTTCATGTTGCGCTCGTGGCCCGGCACGACCGCGATGGGCACGTGCGGCAGGTAGCGCAGGACGACGGTGCAGTCGTCGGTGGCCGTGAAGTCGGGGTCCTTCCAGGCCAGCTCGTAGGCCTGCTTGATGACCGACAGGCGGAACGCCTGGGGCGTCTGGCCACGGCGCAGCAGGTCGCGCTGCAGCACGTCCTCGATGACGTCGTGGCCGTCGTCGGCCGGCTGGGGACGGACCTGAACGATCGTGTCCGCGGACGGGATCGCCGTGTCGACGGCCTCGTGGGTCTGCAGGGCGGCCACGACGTCGGAGATGATCGTCTGCGACACCAGCGGTCGGACCGCGTCGTGGAACAGCACGTTGACCTCGTCGTCGCCGAGGGCCTCGAGCGCCCGGCTGGTCGACTCGTTGCGCGTGGCGCCGCCCTCGACGATCTGCGACACCTTGCCGTAGCCACCGCCCGCGACGATCGCCCGAACCGGGTCGAGGTGGCCCGGGGCCATCAGGATGACGATCTCGTCGATCAGGTCCGACGCCTGGAACGTGGCGATCGTGTGCTCGATGATGGTCTTGCCGGCGATCTTGATGAGCTGCTTGGGGATGGACAGGCCCACTCGGGTGCCCGTTCCTCCAGCCAGGATCACGGCGACGTTGCGCAGTTCAGTCACCCGACGAGGTTACCGGTCGCCCCCCTCGACCCCCGTCCGGGCGCGCAGGCGGACCCCGCCCGGCCCGGACGGTGGTGCCGGTGGAGCGTCAGCTGGGCCGCATGACGGCCTCGGTCTGCTGGGACTTCCAGACCCGGAAGCCCTCCTCGGTCTCGCCGCGACGCCAGTAGGCGGAGACGGAGACGTCGGCGCGGGCGACACCGCGATCGCCGAGCACGTACGGACGCACCGACTTCAGCAGGGCGGACTCGCCGTGGACGAACGCCTGGGCGCGACCGGGCCACCACGACCAGGCCCGCACGGCGTCGTCGAGCAGCGTCGTGCTCCCGCGGGGCGCCGCGCCACGGTGCAGCCAGTGCAGCTCGACGTCACCCCGGGTGACGAAGGCGATCTCGTCGGCCGGCCCGTCGACCTCGATGAACGCGACGGCCCGTGCCCCCGGCGGCAGCGCCTCGATGCCCGCCGCGATCGCCGGCAGGCCCGCCTCGTCGCCGACGAACAGGTGCCAGTCGGCGTCCGGGAGGGGGCGATAGGCGCCGTTGGGGCCACGCAGGTGGATCGTGTCGCCGGGCTGGACGCCCGCGGCCCAGGGTCCTGCCAGGCCCTCGTCGCCGTGGACCACGAAGTCGATCGCCACCTCGCCGGCCTCGGCGTCGACGGCGCGGATCGTGTACGTGCGCAGCACCGGCCGCTCCTCGAGCGCGTCCAGGTCGAGCTCCGGCTCGGCGTAGGTGCCACCGTCGGAACGGAACACCAGCTTGACGTAGGTGTCAGTCCACGCCTGCGGCAGCGCCTCGAACCGCTCGAGGAACGTCGAGAACCCGTCTCCCCCGAGCACGACGCGGCGCAGCGACGGGGCGACCTGCTCGGCACGGAGGACGGTCAGCTGCACGGGGTGGGTCTTGCTCACATCGCTCACCATGCCACCACTAGCCTGAGCACGTGACCACCGGCATCGACACCAGCCAGCTCGACCCGGAGACCCGGGTCCAGGACGACCTCTTCCGCCACGTCAACGGGGCGTGGCTGCGCACGGCGCAGATCAAGCCCGACCGGGCCACCGCCGGCGCTTTCGTCGACCTCGTCGACGAGGCCGAGGTGAAGGTGCGGGCCATCATCGAGTCCGCCGGCGGCCGGATCGGCGACCTGTACGCCTCCTTCATGGACACCGACCGGGTCCAGGAGCTCGGCGCCACCCCCCTCCAGGCAGACCTCGCCACGATCGACGCCATCGGCGACGTCCCTTCGTTCGTCCGCACGCTGGGCGCGTTCGACCGCCAGGGCGTCGCGAGCGTGTTCGGCATGTACATCGGCCCCGACCGCGGCCGACCCGATCGGTACGTCACGCACCTGTTCCAAGGCGCCATCGGGCTCCCCGACGAGTCCTACTACCGCGAGGAGCAGTTCGGGCCGATCCGCGACGCGTACCGCGCCCACGTGACCCGGGTGCTCGACCTGGGGGGCCTCGACGACGCCGCCGGGCGGGCCGATCGGGTGCTCGACCTCGAGACCCGCATCGCGGGCTTCCACTGGGACCGCGTCGCGTGCCGCGACACCCAGAAGACCTACAACCTGATGACGCTCGAGCAGGTGCAGGGCCTCGCGCCGGCGTTCGACTGGTCGGCCTGGACCGAGGGCGCCCGCATCGAGGCGCCCGTCGTCGCCGAGATGGTCGTGTCGCAGCCGTCGTTCGTCGAGGGCCTGCAGACGCTGCTCACCGACGACGTCCTCCCGGCGTGGCTCGACTGGTTGCGCTGGCACGTGGTGTCCAGCGCGTCGCCCTACCTGTCCGACCCGTTCGTCGAGGCCAACTTCGAGTTCTACGGACGCACGCTGTCCGGCACCGACGAGATGCGTCCTCGCTGGAAGCGGGCCGTGTCGTTCGTCGAGGGGGCGATGGGCGAGGCCGTCGGCGAGATCTACGTCGCGACCGAGTACCCGCCGGCGGCGCGCGAGCGCATGGACGAGCTCATCGCCCACCTGATCGAGGCGTACCGGGCCAGCATCACCGACCTGCCGTGGATGTCCGAGGCCACCAAGCAGCGAGCACTCGAGAAGCTCGACGCGTTCACGCCCAAGATCGGCCATCCCGCACGCTTCAAGGACTACTCGGCCCTCGAGACCGACCCGACCGACCTGCTGGGCAACGTGCGACGCGCCACCGCGGTCGCGACCGACCGCGAGCTGGCCAAGATCGGGTCCCCGATCGACCGCGACGAGTGGTTCATGACCCCGCAGACGGTCAACGCGTACTACAACCCCACCATGAACGAGATCGTCTTCCCGGCCGCGATCCTGCAGCCGCCGTTCTTCGACGCCGACGCCGACGACGCGGTCAACTACGGGGCCATCGGCGCCGTCATCGGCCACGAGATCGGCCACGGCTTCGACGACCAGGGCTCGCAGTACGACGGCACGGGGGCCCTGAACAACTGGTGGACCGACGAGGACCGCGCGGCGTTCGAGCAGCTCACCGGCTCGTTGATCGCGCAGTACGACACGCTCTCCCCCGAGGGCGCCGACGGGCAGACGGTCAACGGGTCGCTGACGATCGGCGAGAACATCGGCGACCTCGGCGGACTCGGCATCGCCTACCAGGCCTTTCGCCGCACCGACCCGACCGACGAGGAGATCGACGGCCTGACCCCCGACCAGCGATTCTTCATCTCCTGGGCGCAGGCCTGGCAGGGCAAGGTGCGGCCGGCCGAGACGATCCGCCGGCTCACGGTCGACCCCCACTCACCGCCGGAGTTCCGCTGCAACCAGGTCGTGCGCAACATCGATGCGTTCTACACCGCGTTCGGCGTGACGGAGGGCGACGCCCTGTGGCTCGATCCCGCAGAGCGGGTCACCATCTGGTGACACCCAGCGTCGTCAGCGTCGGGTGACGAATCGCCAGGTCGCGTCGACGCCGTCACGCCAGTAGTCGCCCACCGCGTCCACGCCGTCCAGCACCCGGTCTCCGAAGCGGTCGACGATCGGCTCGGTGCGGTCGAGCACCCAGTCCTCGACGCGCTGCCAGGACCGGTCCGACACGAACAGCGCCGTGACGGCCATGACGGCCAGCTGCGCCCACGGGGCGGCGAAGAGCACGGCGAACACCACCGAGACCACCATCGCCACGACGACGACGATCCGTCGCGACACGGTCGACAGCAGCAGAGGCGCGAAGAACAGCTGGGTGAGCAGCACCACGTAGGTCAGGACGGCCAGCGACACCCGGCTCGAGCTGACCAGGTCGGACAGCCCGGGGAACGGGCGCGACTCGGGCAGCTGGAGCGTGTAGTACAGGGCGTCGCCGTGCTGCCACGCCGACTGTCCGACCTTGTCGAGTCCCGCGGCCGTGTACGCGAGCACGGTCTGCACGACCAGGGCCACCAGTCCGGTGTTGTGGAGGGCGTTGGCCAGCCAGCTGGGCAGCACCTCGTCCTCCCACGCCCTCGCCTCGATCTCGCCGTAGCTCATCCGCTCGCGACGACGCGCATCCCACGACCAGTGGTCGCCGGCACGAGTCAGCAGCAGCCAGAGCAGCGTGAGGCGCAGGAGGTTGTCGGTCTGGACGCCCACGACAGGGTTCTGGGCCACGACCGCGATGAACCCGACGTAGGTGACGACGTTCGCCGCCTTGGTGTGCCAGCCGACGGTGAAGGCGATCGCGGCGAGCAGGGTGACGCCGTAGACGACCAGCAGGACGTCGGGGCTGACGTCGTCGAGCAGCGCGAGCTCGGGGAACGTCGAGACCGACCGGGCCGGTTCGGCCCACACCGACGCCTGGCCGACCCACGTGGACCGCGAACCCAGGTTGGACAGCACCAGGCCGACGACCGCCAGACCGGTGCCGATCCGGCACGCGGCGACCGCGTACGCCGCATGGCGCGTGCCGGTCATCCAGTGCTCGAAGGACCCTCGTGTGCGCTGCAGCGCGTCGACGACACGCCACCACAGGTCACCCACGCCTGCTCCTCACGTAGTCGTCGAAGGCGGCCCGCGCCTCGGGCGTGCCGCGGTAGAACCGTCGCGAGCCGAGCTCGAACCAGGCGAAGGGCCGTCCCGTGACCGTGCGCACCGCGCGGTGGTCGACGTCGGGCACCTCACGACGTCCCACACGGTAGCCGACGGCCAGGATCTCGACGGCGTCGCCGAGCGTGGCCTCGAGCCACAGCGAGGAGAAGCGACGCAGCATCTCGTCGGCGGCGACGAAGTTGACCACCGGCCGCAGGCGGTCACCGGCCGCGACGAGCTGCTCGCGCACGACGGTCGGGGTGTCCTCCGACGTGATGTCGGGCAGCAGGCGTCGCTGGGCCGGGTCCAGCTGCAGGACGGCGTAGTTCATGGTGGTGGCGAGGCGGCGGGCCGCCTGGTGCGACCGAGCCGCCGTGAGGTCACCGCGCAGTGCGGTGGTCTCGATCTCGGTCACGTCGAGCCACGGCGTCGTGCGCGGCTTGCCCTTCGGGCTGTCGCGGACCCGGGCGCGGATCTGCAGCGACTCGTCGACCCGGTTCGAGCCGATGCCGAGCGTGTCGCTCCCCTGCTGGAAGTAGGGGTCGACGTACGAGGAGAGGAAGTCCTGGCCCACCGCGTCGCGGATCGGGCTGCTCGGCGCCAGCCAGAGCGCCACGACGGTGCCGTGGACGACCAGCAGGACACCGAGAACCAGCACGACGAAGCGTGCCCCACGGCCGAGCCCGTCAGAGACGGACTCGGCCGGGGGCACGCGAGTCGTGACGCCGTCAGACAGCGTCGGTCAGGCGGCGGCGCTCGTTGAGCAGGACCGCCAGGCCGAACGCCAGCAGGGCGATGCCCAGCAGGAAGAACGGCAGCAGGTTGGGCGCTCCGGCGTCCGGCAGAGCGGTCGACGCGTCGGCGTCGGCAGCGCTGTCGGCATCGGCGATGGCGTCCGCGTTGGTGTCGGCGTCAGCGTCGGCATCGGCGTCAGCCACCGTGTCGGTGTCCGCATCGGCGTCGGCGTCAGCGTCGGCATCGGCGTCGGCCACCGCATCGGCGTCGTCGGCCGCGGCCAGGGCGTTCGGGCCACAGGAGACGGCCGCCAAGTCGAGCGTCAGGGCCTCGCCGAGCACGTTCAGGTCCAGGGCGGTGACCTCGATGGAGCCGTCGGCACCGATGACCTGCTTGTTGACCGTACCGGTCACGAGCGGGGCCAGCGAGTCGTCCAGCGTCTGCAGGATCGGCTCGATCGCGTCGAACAGGACATTGAGCAGCGGCTGCACCACCGCGTCGACAAGGCCGGCCACCGGGCCGAGGATGCCGCCGAGGCTGCTCTCGAGGGTGTCCTCGAGGCCGTCGATCAGGCCGTTGACCAGCTGCGCCGGAGCGTTCGCGATCAGCGACGAGTTCGGCGCGGTTCCCAGCGTGACCGGGACGACGATCGGGGCGCCGGGCACCTCGATGATGACGTCGAGACCGGCGACGGTCGATGTTCCCGTGGGCTCGCCGTCGGCGGTAGCCGTGCACTCCGCCGTGACGGCACCGATCTCGACCGAGACCGGGATCGCTTGCTGCACCGCGCTGAGCAGTGGAGTCAGAACGATGTTCTGCACGGCCGTCAGAACGGGATCAAGCAGACCGCTCAGGAGCGGTCCGAGCACCGGATCTAGACCCGCGACGATGTCATCGAGGATCGTGCCCGTGTCGATCGCCTGGATGTCGTCGGCGGCCGTCGACAGGTCGATCGTGCCGAGCTCGGCGATGTTGATCGGCGCGACGGCGGCGTCGGCGGACGACGTGCCCTTGTCACCGTCGAGATCGGTGGACGCGTTCTGCGAGAACGCGCTGATCCCGGAGGTGCTGAGGCCGTCGCCACACGTGCCGGTGCCCTCGGTGGGCGTTCCGGTCGGCGACGAGGCGACGCACTCCTCGGAGTCGAGGATGCTGGTCAGGCCAGTGCTCTTGACGGCGCTCGAGCTGCTCTGAGCAACGTCGCCGTCGGCGCCACTGGCGGAGAACGAGACGGCAGCGGTGATGAGCAGAGTGCCCAGACCGGCCGCGATGGAGTTTCGGGCGAGTTTGTTCATGCGCGTGATTCTCTACCTGATCGTGTGGTGTGAGACGTCTGAAGACGTGCTGAGAGTTCCCTGGCGCTCCGCACACTACCCGACAGTCCCGGGTGTTGAGGACCTAGGTCCTCGATGCGTTCCGTGCGGAGCGTGTGAAATTGTTCACCCACCGTAGCCTGACTCGCTCCAACAGCACCATTCCGTTGCGGCGTCCCCGCTCCCACGATGCGTCGCTCACCAGGATCATGTCGACCGCGATCATGGCGAGCGAGAAGTACATGATCCCCATGAACAGGCCGATGCCCAGGTGCATGCCGGTCACCACCAGGAGAGCGGCGACCCGGGTGGGCCGGTACAGCAGGAACAGCGGGAAGAACAGCTGCACGTAGATCGCCGACCACGTTGCGAGGTGCACGATCGGCGACGACAGGGCGACGTCGGGCAGCAGGTCGCCCCACGGCGAGTAGGCCTTCGTCTGCAGCGGGTAGTAGACGGCCGTGCCGTCGCGCCACAAGCGTCCCTGCAGCTTCCAGAACGCCGAGCCGACGTAGACCATCACCACCTGGTGGACGATCAGCACCAGTGCTGCGTTGTGCAACGTCGTGCTGAACCACGCCGGCATCAGCGGCCGGACCTCGCCCCTGTGCGCCGCGCGACGGGCGTCGATCGAGAAGTGCCGACCCGAGTCCGCGAAGCACAGGTAGAGCAGCACCATGCGGAGCACGGCGTCGCCGCCGGACCCGACGAACGGGTTCGTCACGTACAACGACATCCAGGTGACCAGCGTCAGCACCGTCGAGGCCCGCGACCACACGCCCAGCATCATCAGGAGCCCGAAGCCGATGGTCGCGACGTAGGCCACGTCGAACCAGACACCCGACAGCTGGTCGAAGGCCCCGAACACCGCCGGCCAGGACTTGGCGTCCTGGACCGGTGACGTCCAGCGGGCGCCGTCGCCCCACGTGTAGTGCCGGTCCGACCAGTTGAGGACGAGCTGGCTCCAGACGACGAATCCGAGCACGGCGCGGGTGACGGCCACCCCGTAGGTGGAGTGCTTGTCGCCCGTGAGCCAGCGTCCGCCCGCCCCCAGGGCGTCTCGCACGATGCTCATCGGTGCCTCTCGTCGAAGTCGGCGACGACACGCCGCTCGGCGGGCGAACCCTCGACGGGCTTGCGCCATCCGGACAACCGCTCGCGCGGTGTCCGGGTGATGGGCTGGTCGATGTCACGCAGCTCGTACCGCGGCACCGGCACGAGCTGCACGGAGTACCGCACCGCGACGACGTCGAGGTCGGGGAACCGCGCCGCGATCACGTCGGTCGCCAGTCGGGCGGCGGCCGACTCGTAGCGCAGCACCGACCGTGTCGTCCCCGCCGCCGCCCCGGCCGCCTCGAGCTGGTCGGCGAGGTCGCCCCACGACGGCGGCGCGGTGTCCGAACCGTCGAGGAGCACGTTGCGCTGGCTCCCGTCGAGGGGCCGCCAGGCCGAGCTCAGGGCCTCGATCAGCTTGCTCGTGACGTAGCCGCCGCGGTTGCCGACGACCCGGTGATGGACCAGGTCGAGCTCGACCGCGGTCCAGTCGATCCACTTCGTCTGCTCGATCTCGCCCGACTCGTCGCGGTAGGACGCCTGGAACCGCATCGACCGGTCCTCGGCGACCGGGTTCGGCGCGAACAACCGCCAGTTCTGCGTGAAGTACGGGGTGAGGTAGCCGGTCATCGGCTCGGTGGCCTCGGAGTAGCGGTTCGGCGGAAGGGCCGCCGACGTGACGGCCACCAGCTGCCAGCCACCGGCGAGGACCACGGCGGCGACGAACACGTCCCGCAGACTCGGCCGACCCATGCGGGCGAGCATACGGCCGCCGCGACCACCCGTGGTGGGACGGCCGCCCACCGCGTCGAGGTCAGCCGTCGCGAGGAGACCGCGAGACCGCTCCTCGACGTCGCCACACCCAGTCCGTCGGCAGGGCGATGCCGTCGAGTCCGACGCCCTGGAAGATCAGTCGGTAGGCGTCCGGCGACTCCGACCGCAGATACCTCGACGTCCGGTCGATGTTGACCCAGAGAGGGGTGCTGCTGGGCGACCCGAGGTACTCGCCCGAGCGGGTACCGGGCAGCGGGTGGGTGCGCAGCCCCAGGTTCGTCAGCAGCAGGCGCGCGTGACTGTCCATGATCATGACGAGGTAGTCGACCGAGTTGGCGGCGGAGGCCGCGACGATCCCGTGGTAGAGCGCCCCGGCGCACAACCCGCCGCGCCCCGCACCGGGGCGCACGGCGATCGTCGCGACGTCCCACGTGCGCTCGGGGTCGACGCCCGCGCTTCGCGCTGATCGGACGCCGTCGACCTTCCACGGCTCCCGCCCCGCGTCGTTCAGCGTCTTGAGACCTGACGGGCCCGGGGCGATGAAGCGGACGGCGCCCACCGCGTCGCCCCCCTCGTCGAGGACGGCGAGGAACCCCGTCGCGTCCTCGTAGGGCCCGTACTCGGCCGCGAGCTCGACGGCCGTGTTGCCGTAGGTCGCGAGGAACACGTCGGCCTCGCACCGGCGTGCCGCCTCGAGCTCGTCGTCCTCCGGGTCGAACACCAGTCGCAGTGGCGCTGCGCTCATCGGATGCGGTCCCCTCTGTCTCGTGGGGCGACGTGCCCCACGTCCTTGTTCCTCACGAGCCGTCGCGCGAGCGTGACGACCTCCCCCGCCGACATCGGCTCGGCCAGGTGGTAGCCCTGGAGCACGTCGATGCCGAGCTCGACGAGCACCTCGAGGTCAGCCGCGTTCTCGACGCCTTCGGCGACGATCGTCATGTCGAGGGCGTGCGCCAGCTGGATCGTCGAGCCGACGACCATCCGCGTGCGGGGGTCGACCGCCACGTCGCCGATGAGCGATCGATCGATCTTGAGCTCTCGCACCGGGAGATCGCGCAGGTACGTCAGCGAGGAGAACCCTGTGCCGTAGTCGTCGATCGAGACGCCGACACCGCGCTCGTCGAGCTCTCGCAGGAGCTCACGGGTACGCCCGGGATCGGCCAGGAAGGAGTCCTCCGTGATCTCCAGGAGCACTGCGCCGTGGGGCACCGCGAACTCGTCGAGGATCTCGAGCAGCCGGGGCACGAGGCCCGGGCCGAGCAGCTCCGGCGGCGCGATGTTGATCGAGACCGGAAGGTCGATGCCCGCGTCGAGCCGCTCGCGCAGGTCCGCCGCGGCCGTGCGCACGACGACGTCGGACACCGCGCCCATCAGCCCGGTGCGTCGGGCGTCGGGAAGGAAGGAGACGGGGCTGATGAGTCCGTGCTCCGGATGGCGCCACCGGACGAGGGCCTCGAGGCCGGCCAGGGACAGGGAGCCGGCGGCGAACTGCGGCTGGTACCAGACCTCGATCTGGCCCTGCGTGATGCCGCGACGCAGCTCCTCCGCCAGCAGGAGGCGGGAGCGGGAGAACTGGTCGAGCTCGGCGTCGTAGGTCACGACCCCGAGCCCGGTCTCCTTGGCCTGGTACATCGCGACGTCGGCGCGGCGGAGCGCGTCGCCGTCGTCGTGGTCGACACCCGGGTCCGTCGTCGTGACCCCGATCGACCCCGCAGGGATGAACTCGATCCCCTCGACGACAAGCGGCTTGCCGATCTCGGCCAGGACCGCGTGAGCGATCTCCATGAGCTCGATCTCACCCGTGGTGTCGAGCAGGATCGCGAACTCGTCGCCGCCCAGCCGCGCGACGCGGGCGCGTGGCCCGAGGACCTCGCGCATCCGCACGGCGACCAGTCGCAGCACGGTGTCACCGGCTCGGTGCCCGAGCGAGTCGTTGACCTCCTTGAAGCCGTCCAGGTCGAGCAGCATCAGGCCGAGGGGCCGGTCCTGGCGCAGGCTCTCCTGCAGCCACATCCGGACCGCTCGGCGATTCGGCAGATCCGTCAGGTCGTCGGTGCGCGACAGCGCGGCGGCCTCGTTCGCCCGGCGGGCGTCGCGCAGCGCGAGCGCCAGTCGGACACCGACGGCCACCATCGTCAGCACGGCTGGCGGCAGCGTGTACCAGGCGAGCGCCGCGCCGGGACGGACCGCCAGCACCGCCATGGCCGCCGCCCCGGCACCCAGGAGGAGTGGCGTCCCAGGCACGTGTCCGGCCTCGCGGAGGGTCACCGGCTCCGGTCGGCAGGCGGCCCCGACGACGAGGGCGAAGCCTGCCCCCCAGAGCGCGTTGCTCAGGTTGCCGAAGTCGTACGAACCCGCCGACTCGCGCAGCGCGAAGCTCGAGTCCGCCACGGCGATGAGGAGGAATCCCGCGGAGAGCATCAGCGACGCCGTGCGATCGGTCCGCAGCCGCAGCGTGGCCTGCGCGACCACGAGGAGTGCGAGTGCGAGGTCGGCGCCGGGGTAGAGGAGCGCCAGCAGCAGCGAGATCCCCTCCTGGCCCGAGGCCAGCTGGATCGGCATGACCAGCAGCAGCGACGCCAAGCAGGCCGTGCCACCGCAGATCACGGCGCTGTCGAGCCACGCGCGGGCCGGTCGTGCCGCGCGCAGGTCGACCGCGGTGAGCAGGTACACCGCCAGCCCGAGGTACGACAGCAGGAACAACCACTCCCCCGGCGCCGGGAAGCTGGCCTGGTCCTCGACCCGTGCCGCCGTGACCGAGGCCGAGCCGGCGGCCCACGACGCGATCGCGCCGAGGAGGACGACCAGCGGTCCTCGTCGCGAGACGCGCTCGCCGATCGCCACGACGAGGCGAAGCAGCAGCAAGGCGAAGAAGACCGACAAGGTGACGAGCAGGACGCCGGGGCTCCGGTGGTGCGCGACGACGTTGACCGACTCGTTGACGAGGAGCCCGACGCCGATGACGCCCCACCCGAGGATCGCGACGACGCGGGAGAGCACGGATCCTCTCACGGCCCGCGTGCCGGGATCAGCCGTGCGCACGGTGCTCCAGGCTGTCGAGGATCGCGTCGATGTCGGCCCGCGAGGTCGTCGGGTTGACGAAGCAGAACCGCAGCACCGACTCGCCGGCATACCGCGTCGCGGTGACGAGCGCCTCGCCGGAGGCACGAGCGAGCTCGGACCAGGCGTCGTAGTCGGCGCGGGTCCACCCGTGTCTCCGGAACAGCACGACCGACAGGTGGCCGGGGGCGACCTGCTCCAGCCAGGGACGACACGCAATGGCGGCGGCCGCGTGGTCGGCCAGGTCGAGGCACGTCTCCACCGCGTCGCGGTAGGCCTGGGTCCCGTTGGCCACCAGCGACGCCCACAGCGGCAGGCCGCGGGCCCGCCGCGTCAGTGGCACGGCGTAGTCGGCCGGGTTGTCCATCGCTGCGTCGACGGGGCTCGTGGCGTCCAGGTACTCCGCCTGCTGTCGGTGGGCGGCCCTGGCGGCCAGCGGGTCCTTGTAGAGGACCGCCGCGCAGTCGAACGGGGTGAACAGCCACTTGTGCGGGTCGATCGTGACCGAGTCCGCCCGGTCGATGCCGTGGAAGGCACCGCGGGTCCGCGGAGAGAGCAGGGCGGCACCCCCGTAGGCGGCGTCGACGTGGAGCCACAGACCACGCGCCTGGCAGCTGTCGGCGATCTCGTCGAGCCTGTCGACCGCGCCGGTGTTCGTCGCTCCAGCGCTCACCACGACCGCGACGGTGTCGTCGAGGTCGAGCGTGTCGAGGACCGGCTCGAGCTCGTCGGCACGCAGTGCGTGGTCGGCGCTCCCGGCGCTCACGACCCGGCACCCCATGATCCCGGCGGAGGCCCACACCGAGGAGTGCACGGACGCCGCGGCGACGATCACGGTCGGGATGCGGCCTGTCGCCCGCCACGTCGACTGGCGCGCGGCGACCAGCGCGCTGAGGTTCGCGATCGACCCGCCGCTGACGAACACCCCGTGCGCCTCCGGCGGCAGCCCGACGGTGTCGCACAGCCAGCGCGCCGCGGTCCGCTCCGCCTGGACGACGAAGCCGGCCTCGAGCTCGCTGCCGCCGTAGACCGCCGACGCCGAGACGGCGACGTCGGCGAGGGTCGCGGCGACCGTGGGCGCCCCACCGACGAAGGCGAGGTACCGAGGGTGATCGGTGGGGAACGCCGAGGGCAGCACCGTGTCGCGCAGCACCTCCCACGTCGCCTGCATCCCGATCCCCGATCTCTCGATCTCCGGGAGAGCCGCCGCGCCCTCAGGGCGCGCCGAACGGTGCGACGTTCGTCGCCCGACGACCCACTCCGCGACGTCCCGAAGGACCTCGCGGTCCCTCACCGTGAACTCATGCAACTCGACTCGATGCAGTTGGTACCGACACTCCCTGTCGTGACCCTATCCCTCGAGACGCTCACCGACGGCGGGTCTCGCACCGCGTCGCGACGCCTCGCGCCCCATCGACCTCCACCGGGGTCACCGTGCCGATGCCCGCACTGCGTTCCGTGCCCTGTTCCACGGATGACGTCGAACCGAGCACAGGAGACTCCGTCGCTCGCTGGCGCTCGCTCCTCCCCACGTCACCATCGTTGATGCGAAGCAGAACGGCCCCGCAGTCGGTGGTGAGGATCTCCGCTCGACGAAAGACAACGGCCCCGCCGTCGGGCGGGGCCGTGCTG
>JALRKU010000058.1 GCA_023254755.1 Aeromicrobium sp.
AACACTAAACCCATAAGTCGGGTTAGCCCTCACGCTACTTGTGATTGAGCCATCGGTGTTGCTTACTGTTGTGTTGCCCGCCGCCAGGGCCGGCGCGATCTTCCAGGCGGCCATCAGCAGGGGGAAGTTCCACGGGATGACCTGACCCGCGACACCGAGCGGTCGCGGCGCCGGACCGAGCCCGAGGTGACCGAGCTTGTCCGCCCAGCCGGCGTGGTGGAAGAAGTGCTGCGCGGCGGTGGGCACGTCGAAGTCACGGGTCTCACGGATCGGCTTGCCGTTGTCGAGCGACTCGGCGACGGCCAGCTCGCGCGAGCGCTCGGCGATCGCACGAGCGATGCGGAACAGGTACTTGCCGCGCTCGGCCCCGCCCATCCGGGTCCAGACGCCGTCGTAGGCCCGGCGAGCGGCGCGGACCGCACGGTCGACGTCGTCGGCGGACACGGTGCCGATCGTGGTGAGCGCCTCGCCGGTCGCCGGGTTGACGCTGGTGAGGTCGGCCCCGCCCCCGTCGACGAACTCGCCGTCGACGAACGGCTGGTACCGCGGCTTGATCGCGGCGATCGCCGCCGACTCGGGCGCCGGCGCGTAGGTCAGGTCCAGGTTCATGGTGGTCCTCAGTCGACGGTCACGTAGCGGGGGCCGCTGTAGTGGCCGGTGGTCTGGGTGCGGCGCTGCAGCAGCAGGTCGTTCACGACGCCGGAGGCGCCGAAGCGGAACCAATGGGGGTCGAGCCACTCCGGACCGGCGACCTCGTGGACCGCGACGAGGTAGGCGATCGCGTCCTTCGTGGTGCGGATGCCTCCGGCGGGCTTTACGGCGCGCTGCGCTCCCGTGAGGTCGCGCAGGTCGCGCACCGCCTGCAGCATCACGTGGGTGACCGGCAGCGTCGCGGCGGGGGAGATCTTGCCGGTCGAGGTCTTGATGAAGTCGGCACCGGCGAGCAGCGCGAGCCACGACGCCTGGCGCACGTGGTCGTACGTGGCCAGCTCGCCGGTCTCGAGGATGACCTTGAGCCGGCGATCCCCACAGGCCTCCTTGACCGCCACGACCTGGTCGAACACCGTCGCGTAGTCGCCGGCGAGGACCGCGCCGCGGTCGATGACCATGTCGATCTCGTCGGCTCCGGCCTCGACCGCCATCTCGGTGTCGGCCAGCTTGACCGCCAGCGACGACCGGCCGGCGGGGAACGCGGTCGCGACCGAGGCGACCTTGACGCCTGTGCCGGACACGGCCTCGACCGCGGTCGCGACCATGTCGGGGTAGACGCAGACGGCCGCGGTGGACGGCGTGCCCTCGACCTCCCGGTCGGGCTGGATCGCCTTGCGGCACAGCGCGCGCACCTTGCCCGGCGTGTCGGCGCCCTCGAGCGTCGTGAGGTCGACCATCGAGATGGCCAGGTCGATGAGGGTGCGCTTGGTGTCCTTCTTGATCGAGCGGGTGGCCAGCTGGGCCGAGCGGGCCTCCACGCCGACGGGGTCGACGGCCGGCAGGCCCTGCAGGAACCGACGCAGCGCAGCGGTGTCGGTGGCGGTGAGCCCGACCGCGGCGCGCAGCTCGGTGGCGGACGCCGGGCCGGACGACGATGAGGTGGTGACGACCATCTCAGCAGTCTGTCATGGGACCGCGCCGTGCCACGATGGGCAGGTGAAGCCGACAGCCGACCAGATCCGACGCGCCCCCAAGGTCGCCCTCCACGAGCACCTCGACGGTGGCGTGCGTCCCGCCACCGTCGCGGAGATCGCGGCCGAGATCGGCCACGACCTGCCGGCCGACGACGTCGACTCCCTCGAGTCGTGGTTCGAGGAGGCCTCGAGTTCGGGCTCGCTCCCGCGCTACCTGGAGACGTTCGTGCACACCGTCGCGGTCATGCAGCGGCCCGAGGACCTGGCCCGCGTGGCCCGCGAGTCGGTGCTGGACCTGGCCGCCGACGGCGTGGTCTACGCCGAGCTGCGGTGGGCTCCCGAGCAGCTCAAGGTGCGCGAGCTCGTCACCCGCCTCGAGCCCGAGGGTGTCGTCGAGGTCATCGTGTGCACGAACCCCAACACCGAGGGCGAGGTGACGGCGATGTACCTGGCTCGGCTCTTGAAGCCGCTCGGCGTGA
>JALRKU010000098.1 GCA_023254755.1 Aeromicrobium sp.
TGTCCGAGGTCCGTGAGGGCTTCGAGTGCGGTCTGGTGCTCAAGGGCTACGGCGACATCAAGACCGGCGACGTGGTCGAGATGTTCGAGCTCGTCGAGAAGCCGCGCGACTGACGTCGTGACCTGCTGATCGGGCTGGTGCCGGTGCCTCGGCTCCGGCACCAGCCCGATGCAGCGCCACCGACCAGCAGGAGAGATCCGATGAGTACCCGCAACGCCAAGGTCGGCGACCGCATCAAGGTGATCGTCGCCCAGATGCTCGAGCGCAAGGTCAAGGACCCCCGCCTGGGCTTCGTGACCGTGACCGACGTCCGGATGACCGGCGACGGCCAGCAGGCGTCGGTGTTCTACACCGTGATGGGCGACGAGGCCGCCCGCGCCGACACCGCGGCCGCGCTGCGCAGCGCCACGGGCCTGATCCGGTCCGAGGTCGGCAAGCAGCTCGGCACGCGCCTCACGCCGTCGCTGGAGTTCTTCCTCGACGCCGTGCCCGAGTCGGCCCGTGACTTCGAGGAGCTGCTGGAGCGCACCCGCGCCGCCGACGCCGAGCGCGCCGCGGCGTCCGAGGGCGCCCAGTACGCCGGCGAGGCCGACCCCTACAAGCACCACGACGACGAGACCGCCGAGGACGAGTGAGCGACGCACCCACCCCACCGGGGCTGGTGATCGTCGACAAGCCCGCCGGGTGGACGTCGCACGACGTCGTCGGCCGGATGCGTCGGCTGGCCCGCACCCGCAAGGTCGGGCACAGCGGCACGCTCGACCCGATGGCCACGGGCGTGCTGGTGCTCGGAGTCCAGCGCGCGACGCGCCTGCTCGGGCACCTGACCCTGGCCGACAAGGAGTACCTGGCCTCCATCCGGCTCGGCCAGACCACGATCACCGACGACGCCGAGGGCGACGTCACGGCATCGGTCGCCGCCGATCATCTCGACCTCCCGGCGGTGCGAGCCGCGATGCTGCCCCTCACGGGTGACATCGAGCAGGTGCCGTCGTCGGTGTCGGCCATCAAGGTCGACGGCGTGCGGTCGTACGCCCGCGTCCGCTCCGGCGACGAGGTCACGCTGGCGGCACGTCCGGTGTCCGTGCCGGTGTTCGAGGCGTCCGAGCTGAACGTCGCGACGACCGACACCGGGGAGCAGGTCGTCGACGTCGCCGTCCGGGTGGTCTGCTCCAGCGGCACCTACGTGCGGGCTCTCGCCCGCGACCTGGGTGCGGCCCTCGGGGTCGGCGGGCACCTGACGATGCTGCGTCGCACCCGCGTCGGCGGCTACGGGCTCGACCGCGCCCACACGCTCGACGAGCTGGCCGAGGACCTGACGGTCCTCGATCTCGACACCGCTGCTCGCGACGGCTTCGCCTCGGTCGACCTGACGCCCGAGCAGGCCGCCGACGTCCGCTTCGGTCGGGCGCTCCCGGACCTGCGGCTCACCGTCGCGCCGACGGCGCTGTTCGACCCCGACGGCCACTTCCTGGCGCTCTACGAGCCGAAGGGCTCTGGTGCTCGCCCCGTCGCGGTGTTCGTCTGAGACCGACCCGACCGAGCAGTTCCGGCCGGCGAGATCTGCCGAAAGCGCGACGCCCGGGGCGGGAGCGAGCACAGGCTAGGGTGAGCGGCGATGAGCGTGCGACGTGAGACCTGGCGGTTGGCGAGGCGACTGCTGGTGGGGTGGCTCGTCTCGGTCGTGAGTGCCGTCGCGTCGCTCATGGTGGCCGACAAGGTCCGCCGCGTCTGGCGTGGCCAGAACGTTGCTCCGCTGCGGCGTGTCGACCACGCCCCGGTGACGATCGGCGACGGGTCCGACACCACCGTCTACACGTCGGGCGAGGTGCTGTTCGAGGACATGCTCGGCGCCATCGCGGCGGCTCGCAGCCGGATCCTGCTGGAGTCCTACATCATCAAGGGCGACTCCATGGGGCGCCGCTTCAAGGCCGCGCTCGAGGCCGCCGCCGCGCGGGGGGTCGACGTCCACGTCGTGTACGACGGCTTCGCGAACCTGGTCGTCCGACGCTCGTTCTTCCGCTTCTCCGGGTCGATCCACGTGCTCCGCTACCCGCTGTGGTCCGGCGGCCTGGCGGCCTGGCGCCCCAGCCGCTGGGGACGCGACCACCGCAAGATCCTCGTCGTCGACGACCGCGTCGCGTTCGTCGGCGGCTACAACATCGGTGCGCTGTACGAGACCCAGTGGCGCGACACGCACCTGAAGGTCGAGGGCCCGGCGGTCTGGGACCTGGACAACGCGTTCGTGGACTTCTGGAACATGCAGGCGTCGACCCACCTGCCTCGGCTGTCCCAGAACGGGTCGACCGGCTGGCAGCCGCACATCCGCGCGCACCGCAACGTGCCCCGGCAGCGGGTCTTCCCCATCCGCGGCATGTACCTCGAGGCGATCGACCGAGCCCACACCAGCATCGACATCACGACCGCCTACTTCATCCCCGACCACGACATCCTCGACGCGCTGATCGTGGCCAGCCGCGACCGCGGCGTCACCGTCCGGATCCTGGTCCCGCGCGTGTCCAACCACGTCGTCACCGACTGGCTGTCGCGGGGCTTCTACGGACGACTGCTCCGCGCCGGCATCGAGATCCACCGCTACCGCGACCACATGGTGCACGCGAAGACCGCCACGATCGACGGTCAGTGGTCGACGGTCGGCACCGCCAACATCGACCGCCTCAGCCTGCTCGGCAACTACGAGATCAACCTCGAGGTGCTGGATCCGCGCTTCGCGGCCGAGATGCGTCAGGTCTTCGACGACGACCTGACCAAGGCGGACCGGTTGACGTTGGCCGAGTGGGACAGCCGGCCGTGGGTGGCGCGGGCCTACGAGGCCGTGCTGCGTCCGCTCGGCCCGTTGCTCTAGGGGGCGCCGCGGCGCGCGAGCTCGGTGCGCAGCTCGGCCACCTCGGCCCGCAGATCGGTGATCGCGGCGAGGACCAGCTGCTCGCTCTCCTCGACCTCGTCGACGATCTCGCGGGTCTCCTCGTCCTGCTGCTTCTCCAGCGCCTCGACCGCGACCGCGATGAACAGGTTCAGCACGATGTAGGTCGAGACGAGGATGTAGACGATGAAGAACACCCAGGCGGCCGGGTGCTCGTCGGTGACGGGCCGGATCACGTTGGCCCAGTCGTCGCCCGTCATCACCTGGAACAGCGACAGCAGCGACTGAGGCAGGTCGCCGAAGTGCTCGGGGTCGGTGGCCCCGAACATGTGCGTCGACATGACGCCGGCGACGTACACCAGCATCACCAGCAGGGCGCCGATCGACGCCATGCCCGGGATCGTCGCCGCGAGGGCTGCGACCACGCGGCGCATCGACCGGACGGCGGAGTGAACCGCCCCGGGATGTCCGGAGAGTTGATTCGTTGGAAGGATCTCTCTCATGGCACGTCCCTCGAAGTACCCCACTGAACTGCGTGAGCGCGCGGTGC
>JALRKU010000125.1 GCA_023254755.1 Aeromicrobium sp.
GACCGGGGTCAGGCCGTGCTCGCGGATGACGCGGCGGCACTGGCCGAGCGCGTGCACGTGGCTGTGCACGGTCTTGATGGAGTCGAGGGTGGCGCCGGGCACGGCGAGCAGGCTGAACTGGATGCGCAGGAAGTGCTCGGCGACGATGTGCAGGCCCGACGTCGGCAGGAAGTGGTGGATGTCGGCGACCCGGCCGGCGATCGTGTTGTCGATGGGGATCAGCGCCAGGTCCGCGTCGCCGCTCGCGACCGCCGCGGACACGTCCTCGAACGACGCGCAGGCCACGGCTTCGGCGTCGGGGTAGTGCTGGCGGCACACGATGTGGGAGTTGGCTCCCGGCTCGCCCTGGTACGCGATGCGCTGCTTGGTCACGCGTCCAGTGTCCCACCGCACGGCAGCGCGCGGGGGCGCACGGTCCGCTGCGCGCGCCCTCCCGGGTGGGTGGTCAGGTGAGGCGGTGGGCGCCGGCGGTCGGTCGCACGGTGAACAAGGTGGGCGGGGTCCAGTCGTGGTCGGCGAAGGCGGCGACGACCTTCTCGCGCAGGCCGAGCAGCATCGCGGTCGGGGCCAAGGCGATCGCGCTCCCGCCGAACCCGCCGCCGGTCATGCGGGCGCCGAGCGCGCCACCCTCGAGCGCCGCCTCGACCGCGGCGTCGAGCTCGGCGCAGCTGACCTCGAAGTCGTCGCGCAGCGACGCGTGGGACGACGTGAAGATCGTGCCGAGCTGCGACCAGTCACCCGCCGCGATGGCGCGCACGGCGCCCCGCACCCGGGTGGTCTCGGTGACGACGTGCCGGACCCGCTTCTTCAGCACGTCGGCGTCGTCGAACCGCAGCACCGCGTCGGGGCCGGCCTCGGCGAGCCAGGTGAGCCCGAGGGTCCCGGCGGCCCGGACGCACTCGTCGTGCCGCACCGCGTACTCCGAGGCCGCCAGGGAGTGCTTGACGTTGGTGTCGATCACGACGAGGGACAGCCCGGCGTCGCCCCAGCCGACCTCGACCGGCGTCACGGAGAGGTCGCGCGTGTCGACGAGGGAGGCGCCGTCGTGCACGACGGCCAGCTGGTCCATGACGCCGACCGGGACGCCGAGGTAGTCGTTCTCCGCCCGTCGCGCGATCGCCGCGACCTCGTGCGGCGTGAGCGTGCGTCCGGCGAGCTCGGCCAGAGCCATCGTGACGCCGCAGGCGGTGGCCGCCGACGACGACAGCCCGGCGCCGTCGGGGATCTCGGACTCGATGACCAGGTCGACGCCGCCGGCCGGCCCGGCCGACGCGCTCGCCCAGACGACGCCGGCGGTCAGCGCCGCCCACCCGTCGACCTCGCCGGGCTGCACCGACGTGGTGAAGGTCGCCGTGCCGAACTGGCTCCAGACCCGGACCTGGTCGTCGTCGCGCGGTCGAGCCTTGATCGTGAGGTGCTTGTCGACGGCCATCGGCAGGACGGGTCCACCGTTGTAGTCGAGGTGCTCCCCGACGAGGTTGACCCGTCCGGGCACCTGCCAGCTGCGGACGTCGGTCATCGGCTTCGCTCGCTCACCCGACGAGCCTACGGGCGGGCCGCCTCGTCGCGACTGGCAGAATCCACACATGGCCGATCGACGTCCCCGTGCCCTGTCCGGAGCCCAGCCGACGGCCGACTCGTACCACCTGGGCAACTACTTCGGCGCCTTCCGCCAGTGGGTCGCTCTGCAGGAGGAGTTCGAGGCGTTCTACTTCATCCCCGACCTGCACGCGATCACGGTCGACTACGACCCGGCGCGGCTGCGCGAGCGCACCTACATCGCGGCGGCCCAGATGCTGGCTTCGGGCGTCGACCCCGACCGCAGCGCCCTGTTCGTCCAGAGCCACGTGCCCGAGCACGCCCAGCTGGCGTGG
>JALRKU010000247.1 GCA_023254755.1 Aeromicrobium sp.
CGATCGACGCCGACGCCCTGATCCTCGACCTCGAGGACTCGGTCGCCCCGGACTCCAAGGTCCAGGGCCGCGACAACGTCGTCGCGGCCGTCCGCTCCGGTGAGTACGGCCACCGCGAGCTCGCGATCCGCGTCAACTCGATCGGGACGCAGTGGCACGACGACGACGTGGCGGCCGCCGCGGCAGCGGGACCCGACGCGGTGCTGGTGCCCAAGGTCGAGTCGGCGCAGCAGGTGCTGGACCTCGTCGCGGCCCTCGAGGCCGGCGGGGCCCCGGACACCACGCAGCTGTGGGCCATGATCGAGACGCCGCGGGCACTGCTGCACGCCGAGGAGATCGCTGCGGCGCACGAGCGCCTCACCGTGATCGTGATGGGCACCAACGACATCGTCAACGAGACCTACGGCCTCCACGTGCCGGGCCGCAACCCGGTCGTCCTGACGTCGCTCGCGTGGACGCTGCTCGCCGTCCGCGCCGCCGGCAAGGTCATCATCGACGGCGTCTACAACGACGTGAAGGACCCCGAGGGCTTCGACGCCGAGGCACGTCAAGGCCGTGAGATGGGCTTCGACGGCAAGACGTTGATCCACCCGTCGCAGGTCGAGCCGGCCAACGTGGCGTTCAGCCCGAGCGAGGCCGACATCGAGCGGGCGCAGGGCATGATCGCGGCGTTCGACGAGGCGAAGGCCGAGGCCAAGGGTGTCGCGACCTTCAACGGCAAGATGATCGAGGAGCTGCACGTCCGGGACGCCAACCGCATCCTCGCGTTCGCCGAGGCGCTGTCGGCGCGCTGACCACCTGATCCGACGACTCCGCCCCCGCACCGTTCCGGTGCGGGGGCGGAGTGCTGCGAGGTCAGCGCAGGTGTCGCATGCCGTACAGCTCGTGGTGCAGCTTGCGCTGCTGCTCACGCACCTTGCGGCGCTGTCGCACCGCCTCCAGGAGGACGGCGCGATCGATCTCGGACATCTCGTCCCACGCACGGGGGCGGGGGGCGCGCTCGAAGATCGCCATGGCCTTCACCTCCTCTCGGTCGTTCGTCGAGCCGAGGAGGGTCGGGTTCGGGTCAGGGATCTGTGCGGGCATGAGCGTGTCGAGGTGCTGGGACATGTGCGCGCCTCCTTTCTGTGGGGTGAGTGAACGGGATCGGGGTGGACAGGAGTCGTGGGTGGACAACGAGAAAAGCCCCTCCGGACGGATCCGAAGGGGCTCTGACGGGAGTCGTCAGGTGACGACTACGTCGTGAGACGTGCCTCGGAGGCGGATCCGGTGAAGAGGGCCGTGGATCGACGATCGGACCGGCCGATCGGCATCGCGGCGATGCTGTGGGCGTCGATGTGCTTCATGGATCTCACCTCCTCGGGAAACGGGTCCGATCACCGTAGCGCACCGGCGTCGGGGTTGTCGAAGGTCGCGGCTAGAGCGACATCGTGTCGGGGAACGCGATGATCGACAGGAACCGGATCGGCAGCTCGATCAGTGCCGTCGGTCCGTGGGCGCCCTCGCCGTCGAACTGCAGGCTGTCGCCGGGCTCGAGCCGGTAGACGGAGCGCGAGTGGCCGTACTCCATGACGCCCTCGAGCTGGTAGATGAACTCGGTGCCGGGATGCTGGAACAGCGGGTAGGTCTCGCTGTGCTCCGTGAGGGTGACCAGGAGGGTCTCGAGCCGCTTGTGCTGGCCCCTCAGCGCGCCCAGCAGCTCGTACTCGTGCCCCTGCTTGGTGCCGTTGCGCACGATGCGCGCGCCGGTTCCCGCGGCGGTGAAGGCGGCCTCGCGCTCGGTGTCCGCGCCGCGGAACAGCGACGTGACGGGCACGTCGAGCCCGTCGGCCAGCCGTTGCAGCGTCGACAGGCTGCACGAGGTCTGGGCGTTCTCGATCTTGGACAGCATGGCCTTGGAGATGCCGATGCGATCGGCGGCGTCGGACACGCTGAGCCCGGTCTGCAGGCGCAGCGCCCGGACGTTGAGGGCGATCACGTGCTCGAGGTCGGCGGCGAGAGGCTCCTCGGGCTCCCGGTCGCGGGCGCTGCCGGCCACGTTGCGAAGCAACGGGTCGGTGCTGTTGCGAAGCAACGGATCGGTGCTGCTGCGGAGCGACGGGTCGGCGCTGCTGCGGGGCAACGGATCGGCACCCTCGGTCGGCATGGTCACAGGGTAGAACGTGTCAGCGCATGTCCCCGGCACCGACATAGGGGTGCGGGCTGCGCAGCAGCTCTCCCTCGGCGAAGCGGGCGAGGCGGAAGTCGCTCTCGTCGACGAGTGGGTCGAGACTGCGACCCTCGACGACCAGGTCGGCCACGAGGCGTCCGACCGCCGGCGAGATCTTGAAGCCGTGGCCGCTGAACCCGGCAGCCAGGACGAGACCCTCCACGTCGGTGAGCGACACGACCGGGTTGTAGTCGGGGGTGACGTCATAGCACCCGGCGTAGCTCGACGCGAGCGCGGCGTCGGTGAACCCGGGGAAGCGATGGCTCATCTTCTCGATCGTGAGCTCGACGAAGGCGTCGTCCGCGCGGTCGAGGTAGTGGTCGGGGTCGGCGTCGTTGGGCTCCCCGAGGTCGCTGTTGCCGAACAGCACCTCGCCGCCCACGTCGGGACGCACGTACTGCAGCGACACGAGGTCGGAGAACACCGGGATGCCGGCCGTGTCGACGCCCGGCTTGACCATCACGATCTCCTCGCGGTGCACGCGGACGGGCAGCGCGATGCCGAGCTCGCCGACGAGCGGCACCGACCACGGCCCGGCGGCCACGACGACGGTGCCGGCCGGCACGAGCGTGCCGTCGACGAGCTGCACGCCGCTGGCGCGCCCGCCGTCGGTGAGGACGCGGGCCACCGGCGCCTGCTGTCGCACGGTGACTCCGAGTCGCCGCGCCACGGCGGCGAACGCCTGCGCCGTCAGGTAGCCGTCGCCGTATCCGCCGCGTGGCTCCCAGCCGAAGGCGGCGAAGTCGTCGAGGTGCGCCCACGGCCACATCGCGGCGACCTCGGCGCGGTCGATCTCGGAGGTCTCCACCCCGACCGCGCGCTGGTTCGCCAGATTGGTGCGCAGCGCCTCGACGTTCTGCTCGCCCACGCCGACGACGTAGCCCGTGGAGCGGAAGCCGATGTCGCCCCCGAGCCGCTCGGGCGCCTGCTCGAACACCTCGAGACCGTGCTGCGCCATCGCGGCGAGAGAACCGATGCCGTAGTGGCAGCGGACGATGCCGCTGGACTTGCCCGTCCCCCCGGATCCCACCGTGGCCCGCTCGAGCACGGTCACGTCGGTGACGCCGCGCTCCGCGAGCGACCAGGCGGTCGCACAGCCCTCGATGCCGCCTCCGACGACGACGACCTCAGGCACCGGTGGCACCCGGGATCCACGACGTGCCGGCGAGCGGCACGCGGGCCATCGCCGCCGCCTCGATGGTGAGGGCGACGAGGTCCTCTGGCTCGAGGTGCGTGACGTGCGACTTGCCGCACGCGCGGGCGATGGTCTGCGCCTCCATCGTCATGACGCGCAGGTAGTTCGCGAGCCGGCGACCGGCGACCACCGGGTCGAGACGGCTCGCGAGCTCGGGGTCCTGCGTCGTGATGCCCGAGGGGTCGCGTCCGTCCTGGAAGTCGTCGTAGAAGCCGGCGGCCGAGCCGATGGCGCGGTACTCGGCGTCGCGGGCCGGGTCGTTGTCACCCAGCGCGATCAGCGCGGCGGTCCCGATCGAGACCGCGTCGGCACCCAGGGCGAGGGCCTTCGCGACGTCGGCGCCGCTGCGGATCCCGCCCGACACGACCAGCTGCACCTCGCGGTGCACGCCCAGCTCCTGCAGCGCCTGCACGGCCTGCGGTACGGCAGCGAGCGTGGGGATGCCGACGTGCTCGATGAACACGTCCTGGGTCGCGGCCGTGCCGCCCTGCATGCCGTCGACGACCACGACGTCGGCGCCGGCGTGCACCGCGAGCTTCACGTCGTAGTAGGTGCGGCTCGCGCCGACCTTGACGAAGATCGGCTTCTCGTGGTCCGTGATCTCGCGCAGCTCGCCGATCTTGATCGTCAGGTCGTCAGGGCCGGTCCAGTCGGGGTGTCGGGACGCGCTGCGCTGGTCGATGCCCGGAGGCAGGGTGCGCATGCCGGCGACGCGGTCGTTGATCTTCTGGCCGAGCAGCATGCCTCCGCCACCCGGCTTGGCACCCTGACCCAGCACGATCTCGATCGCGTCGGCCCGGCGCAGGTCGTCGGGGTTCATCCCGTACCGCGAGGGCAGGTACTGGTAGACGAGGTGCTTGGACTGGCCGCGCTCCTCGGCAGTCATGCCGCCGTCGCCCGTCGTGGTCGACGTCCCGGCCTCGCTCGCACCGCGGCCGAGCGCCTCCTTGGCCTGACCCGAGAGCGAGCCGAAGCTCATGCCCGCGATCGTGATGGGGATGTCGAGGTGCAGCGGGTACCTCGCGTGGCGGTCGCCCAGCACGACGTCGGTGCCGCAGCTCTCGCGATAGCCCTCGAGCGGGTACCGCGACATCGAGGCGCCGAGGAAGACCAGGTCGTCGAAGTGCGGCAGCGCGCGCTTGGCGCCCCAGCCGCGGATGTCGTAGACGCCGGTGTCGGCGGCACGGCGGATGTCGGCGATGGTGGCGCGGTCGAACGTGGCCGACTCGCGCAGTCCCAGGCGGGCGCGGTCGTCGGCGCCGAGCTCGTGCAGGGTCGGCGGCGTGGTCATGGCGTGCTCCTTGTTGTGGTGCCGGGGCGGGTG
>JALRKU010000300.1 GCA_023254755.1 Aeromicrobium sp.
GGCCAGCTGCTCGGCGAGGGCGTCGAGGTCGGCCAGGTCCTGGAAGACGCCGGTGCCGTCGCCGAGGCCGACGCCCTGCTCGCCGTCCATCGGGGTCGAGCCGTTCCAGTCCTCGCCGGGACGCAGCCCCTGGAGGTTGGCGTCGAGCCGGGCGAGCGACTCCTGCAGGGCGGGCGAGCCAAACGCGGCCGCAGAGAGACCCATGAGCTCCTGGCGCTGCTCGGGCGTCATCGAGTTCAGCATCCGCTGCGCTGCCGCCGAGCGCTGGGCCAGCGAGTCGAGCAGCTCCTCGACCGTCTCGGGGTTCTCGGGGAAGAAGTCGCCGTGCTGCTCCATGAAGTCGGCGAACTGCTGGTCGGTGTCGTCGCCGCGCGCGTGGGCCTCGAGCAGGTCGTTGAGGTCGTCGAGCATGTCGTTGACCGCCTGGCGGTCCTCGTCGGTCGCGTTCTCGAGCGCCTGCTTCATGCCGGCGAACCGCTGGTCGAGCATCTCGCGCCCCAGCAGGTCCTTGATCCGCTCGAAGTCCTCGCGGGCCTCGGCACTCTGCCACTGGTAGCCGTTCAGCTCGGACACCGCGGCGGCCGGCGAGGGCGGCAGGTTGTCGAGCTGGAGCTCGGACAGCGCGCGCACGCCGTCGTCGAGGTCGACGTCGCGGGCCAGCTGCTTGCGCTCGTTGAGCACGGCGCGGTCGAGCAGCTCCTTGACCTCGCGCAGCGTGCCGTCGAGGTTGGTGCGCTCCATCAGCTCGCGCCGCTTCTCCGCGACGCGCCGCGCCAGGTCGTCGAGCCCCTGCTGGTCACCGCCGCCGCGACGCAGGAACTCGCGCAGCGCGTGCTCGGGCGAGTAGCCGGCCATGACGTCCTCGCCGATCGCGTCGAGCGCCTCGGACAGGTCGACCGGCGGCGCGAGTGGATCGGGACCGCCGTCGTAGGCGCCGTAGCTGGACGAGCGCCGGAGCCGACGGTTGGCCCGACTCATCGCAGGTCCAGGGTCGTCGAGTGGCGCAGCCGGTACCGCGAGCGGCTAGCCATAGACGGTCTCGCCGCCAGCGGTGTCCTTGCTGATGCGGCGTGCGAGGAACAGTCCCTCGAGGGCCAGCTCGATCGCGCTGGCCCGGGCGCCGTCGTCGGTGGCGCCGACGCGCTCGCACACCTGGTCGTACAGGTCGGACTCGCCGAGCACCGGCAGGCCGGCCAGGAAGTCGCGCGCCGCGACCTGCTCGCCGGTCGAGACGAGCCGCCCGGCCTCGAGCGCCTCGACCAGCACGCCGAAGTCGATCCCCGCGAACAGACCCTGGACGGTCTCGGCGGTCGCGGTGCGCAGGAGGTGGTCGAGCACCAGGTCCTCGCGGCCCTCCTCGCCCGACTCGAACTCGATCTTGCCGCCGAGCACGTCGACGGCGGTCTCGAGGTCGACCGGGCGGGCCACCGCGTGCTCCTCGCCCTGGCGGGTGGCGCGGTGCAGCGCGGCGGCTGCGATGGTCTCCGCGCCCGCGATCGCGAAGCGCGCGCTGACGCCGCTGCGCTGGTCGACCGACGACGACGAGCGGAGCGCGCGGGTGAACCGGGCGAGCACCTCGACCAGCTGGTCGGGCACGTCGGCGACCAGGTCGGCCTCCTGCCGGATCACGGCGATCTCGTCGACGAGCTGCACCGGGTAGTGCGTGCGGATCTCGGCGCCGAAGCGGTCCTTCAGCGGCGTGATGATGCGCCCGCGATTCGTGTAGTCCTCGGGGTTGGCGCTGGCCACGACGAGCACGTCGAGCGGCAGCCGCAGCACGTAGCCACGGATCTGCACGTCGCGCTCCTCCATCACGTTGAGCATCGCGACCTGGATGCGCTCGGCCAGGTCGGGCAACTCGTTGATCGCGACGATGCCGCGGTGGCTGCGCGGGATGAGCCCGAAGTGGATCGTCTCGGGATCGCCCAGGCTGCGGCCCTCGGCCACCTTCATCGGGTCGACGTCGCCGATCAGGTCGGCGACGCTCGTGTCGGGTGTGGCCAGCTTCTCGGCGTACCTCTCGTCCCGGTGCCGCCACGCGACCGGCAGGTCGTCGCCGAGCTCGGCGGCCCGGCGGATGCTCTCGGTCGTGATGGGCTCGTACGGGTGCTCGCCCAGCTCGGAGCCGGCGATGACCGGTGTCCACTCGTCGAGCAGGCCGATCATGGTGCGCAGCAGGCGGGTCTTGCCCTGACCGCGCTCGCCCAGCAGCACGACGTCGTGGCCGGCGATGAGCGCGCGCTCGAGCTGCGGGACGACGGTGTCGTCGTAGCCGTGGAGGCCGGGCCAGGGATCGCGTCCCTCGGCGAGCGCGGCCAGCAGGTTGTCGCGGATCTCGGTGCGCAGCGGCTTCTGGACGTGACCCGACGAGCGGAGCTCACCGAGCGTGCCAGCGGTGGGACGAGGGGCTGGAGCGGTCACGCTTCGACGCTACTCCCGCTCTCCCAAGGGCGCACCAGGTCGCGACGTGGCCGATCCGTGGCAGGGTGAGACCCGAGTCACACTCCCAGGAGGCCCCATGGCCCGCCGACTCCCCGCTCTCGCCGTGCCCGCCCGCGCCCTGTCGGGCCTGGCGCTCGCCGTCGCGACGATGGTCGCCGTCCCGTCACCCGCGCCGGCCGCAGCCCCGCCGGACTGCGCCCCGCCCGCGCCAGGTCAGCGGTTCCCGACCGCGACACCCGAGCAGGTGCAGCTCGACCCGGCCGCGGTGCGGGACGCGGTCCACTACGCCGCCACCCACCTGCGCCTGTCCGTCCAGGTCTTCCGCCACGGCTGCCTGGTCGGCGCGGCCCCGCAGAACGCGCTGACGCTCGACGTCCCGTGGAACGTGTGGAGCTCGACCAAGTCCGTCGTGTCGATGCTCACCGGCATCGCCGAGTCGCAGGGCGCCCTCGACCTCGACGACCCCATCGGCGACCACCTGCCCGCTCGCTACGGCGACGCGGCCCACCGGGCCATCACGATCCGTCAGCTGCTCACCGAGACGTCCGGCCTCGACGAGGCCATCATCTCCGAGGCCGCCACGATCCTCACCGACCCCGACGTCGTGCACGAGGCGCTAGCGCAGCCGATCGAGCACGAGCCGGGCACCCACTTCCGGTACAGCCAGCGCACGCCCGACCTGCTCGCGTTCGTCGTCGAGCAGGCCGTCGGCGAGGACCTCCAGGCGTTCGCCCAGCGTGAGCTGTTCACGCCGATCGGCATCCGGTCCACCGACTACTTCTGGCTGCGCGACCGCTCCGGGCACACCTACGGCTACGCCAACCTGTTCATCCGCCCGCGCCAGTACGCACGGCTGGGTCTGCTGATGCAGCACGGCGGACGGTGGGGCGACCAGCAGGTCGTGCCGGCGGACTACCTGCGCCGCGCAGAGACCCCCACGGCCACCAACGGCTGCTACGGCTTCCTGTTCTGGACCAATGCCGGCGAGCCGTGCACAGGAGCCAGCATCCCGACCGCCGTCACGATCGACCAGCGGGCCATAGAGAGCGCCCCGCACGACCTGTACGCCATGGTCGGCGCGTTCCAGCAGAACAACTTCGCGATCCCCAGCCTCGACATGACGGTCTCGTGGACCGGGCTGCTCGGCGACACCACGGTCAACAACCTGTCGGGCCTGATGTCGGCCCTGCCCGCCGACCTGTACCACGAGTTCTTCCGACGGCTGATGCGCGGCGTCGAGGACGTCGAGGTGCCCGACCCCGGCCCGCTCACGCTGCCCGACGACTTCGCGGTCGACCCGTTGGCGTTCGCCGACCCGGCCCTGCTGCTGCGCGGGCTGGTGCCGACCTCGCGCTGCAACGTGCTGGTCTGCGACGGCCGGGTGCCCCTCACCGGTCTGCTGCAGAACCTGCGGTCGATCACCGCCGCGATCCTCGCGCCGCGCTAGCGGGACGCGACCACCACCACGCCTGCGGCGACGCCCAGCACCAGCGCCATGAGGGCGCCCGCCAGCACGGCCGGGCCGCGGAAGCCGGGCAGCGGCTCGTCGCGGTCGATCGCCCGCTGCGCCGCCCGCCACCGGGTCAGGCCGAGTCCCACGCACAGCGCGGCGGACAGCAGCAGCCACAGCGACACGACCGTCGTGACCCAGTCCTCGAGGTCGATGGCCGGGGCCTGCACCGCGACCGCGCCGGCCACCAGGGCCAGCGCCGTGCGCAGCCACGCGAGGTAGGTGCGCTCGTTGGCCAGCACGACCTGCTCACGCGCCGCGCGCTGGCGCGACGGGTCAGGCGACATGGGCCACGCACCGAGGAGCCGCTCCGGCGCACGCAGCGCACCGGACGAACTGACGGACGCACGAGGCGTCGGTGCAGTCGACGACGGCCGACGTCGCCGCTTCGCAGCGGTCGCACCTGCCGACGACCGCGGCGTGGTCGGAGAACTCGGTCGTCACGCGACCGTCGAACACGTACAGCGCGCCGTCCCACAGTCCGTCGTCGCCGTACGCCTTGCCGTAGGTCACGATGCCACCGTCCAGCTGGTAGACCTCGCGGAACCCGCGCCGCCTCATGATCGGGGTGAGGACCTCGCAGCGGACGCCGCCCGTGCAGTAGGTGACGACCGGCCGGTCCTTGAGGTGGTCGTACGCGCCGCTGTCGATGAGCTCGACGAACTCGCGGGTGGTGTCGACCGGTGGGAGGACGGCGCCGCGGAAGTGCCCGATCGCGGACTCGATGCGGTTGCGGCCGTCGAAGAACACGACGTCCTCACGCTCGACCAGGTCGTGCAGCTCGGCCGGGGTGAGGTGGGTGCCGGCGTCGGCCAGCGCGCCGTCCTCGACGACCACCTCGTCGGGCGCGTCGAACGCGACCAGCTCAGGGCGCACCTTGACGGTCAGCCGCGGGAAGTCGGCCGTGGTGCCGTCGGCCAGCAGCGGGCTGCCGTCGCTCCACTTGACGTCGATCCCCTTGAACGCCGCGTATCGCTTGGTCGCGCGGACGTAGGCCTTGAGCGGGTCGACGTCGCCGCCGAGCGTGCCGTTGATGCCGTGGGGCGCGACGATGACGCGACCGCGCAGTCCCAGCGACTCGCAGAGCGTCAGCTGCCACAGCCGGATCGCCTCGGGGTCGGCCAGCTCGGCGAACCCGTAGTAGAGAAGGACCTTCGGCGTCGCCACGCCTACATGGTAGAGCCGCGGTCCGGTCCTGCGGCAACGCGCCGAGAACCGCCGCCGACCCTAGAGTGATCGCATGTCTCGAACCAGTGCCCTCGCCTCCCTCGTCCTCGGCTCGACGCTCCTGCTCGCCGGGTGCGGCGGCGACTCCGACGGCGACACGAAGCCCTCGACCTCCTCCTCGTCGACCGCGGCCCCTGCTTCCGACGCCGAGCCCGCGACCGGCGCCGAGCTGACGGGCGACGGGTTCACCCTGACCGCGCCCGAGGGGTGGAAGGAGGACGACGGCTCGGCGGCGCCGTCGATCGACTTCGAGGTGCTGGCGCTGGACGAGCCCCAGGGCGGGTTCGCCGACAACCTCAACGTCGTCGCCGACCCCACGCTGACCCGGGTCAAGGACCTTGACGAGCTCTACGAGAGCGTCACGCCGGCGCTCGAGAGCGGTGGCGCGAAGGACGTCGAGCGCGAGGACGGCATGACGCTCGACGGCAGCGAGGCGCTGGTCATCCGCTCGAAGCGCTCGGTCGGGTCGGCCGACATCGACCAGCTGCAGCTCGCCGTCACCCACGACGACGACGGCTTCGTGGTCACGTTCAGCTTCGGCGACTCCACGTCGGACGACGAGCAGCGCGACATCGCCGAGTCCGTCGCCGCCACGTGGCGGTGGACGTCCTGACCGATCCCGCCCGACGCACCTCCGGGTGGGTCAGCGGACCTTGGTGACCCGGGTCTGGATCTCGTTGACCGGCACGGTCACCGGGGTCCAGGGACTGGTGAACTCGGTGGGGAGTCCGTTCAGCTCGACGACGTCGCCCCCGTCGGTGAACACGAGCGTCCACACCAGCCGCATGCGCGCGGCGTAGCCCTCGGCGTTGGACCGGCGGTAGACGTGCGTGCAGGCGTCGGACTCGGTGGTCGCGAAGCTGCAGCGCATGACGCCCGACCCGTCGCCGGGGTCGACCTCGAGGTGCGACGGGGTGGCCCGCACCGTGACGCTGCCGGCCGACGCCGACAGCTCGTCGTTGGTGGCGCCGGCGGCCCACCACCACGTCTCGAGGTTGACGATCGTGCGCCGCGGCGGGTTGAACGTGGGCGTGATGGTGGGGAACGGCAGCGAGTTGAACGCCTGCGTCGCGAGCTCCTCGATGCTCGGCCCGCCGTCCTCGGACCAGTACCAGACGTAGCCGCTGTCGCACAGGCGGAAGGCGTGGTGGTAGTCGTCGCCGGGCTTGGGCGGCAGTGCTCCGTCGGGCACCTCGTCGAGCTCGAGCGTCGACGGGTCGTTGATCAGGCACGACTCGCCGTTCCAGCACCCGTTGTCGCCGGGCTGGATGTCGCACGACGGACCGCTGCCGGCCCCGTTGCCCTCGCCGTCTCCCTCGCTGCCCTCGTCGCAGTCGCCGATCTCGACGGTGCCGTCGCCGACACCGGTGTCACAGATCTCGGCCGCCGCAGGTCCGGCCGACACCACCAGGGTCACGGCGCACGTGGCGACGACAGCCAGGAACACGGCGATGCGCCGCTGCAGGGTCAGCACTTCTTCGCCCTCACTCGCTTGTCCTTCTCACTCAGGGTCTCCGTGACGAGCCAGCGTCCGTCGTCGTCCTTCTCGGCTGCGAAGCCGAAGGCCACGGTGCCGTTGTCGGGCTGCTTGAAGTCGGGGTCGCCCTCGACCTTGACGCCCCAGCCGTCCTCGTTCAGGCACATGACCGCGAAGCCCTCGGTGCCGCCTGCGGTGGCCTCGACCTCGGTGACCTCGGGCTTGCCCATGCGCTTCACGCCGAGCTTCTCGTACCGCTTGAGCCGGCTCACCTCGACCTCGGTCATGCGCGGCGAGGTGATGCCGGCGAACTGGGCGGGGTCGTCGTTGCCGGCGTTCTGCGACGACGTCCGCACGGCCCAGAAGTCCAGGGCCAGATCGGCCAGCTTCTCCTCGTCGGTCGCCTTCTTGGGCGTGGCCGTGGGAGTCGGGTCGTCGGACCCGCCGTCGTCGGAGCAGCCGGCGAGCACGAGGGCGCCGCTGAGCAGCAGCGCAGCGGGCACACGACGAAGGGACTGGTTCTTTCGGACCATGCCGCCATGATTCCACAGGCCTACCTCGTCAGCCCAGTCGAAGGTGCCAGCCTGACACACTCGACGTCATGACCGAGCTTCACGACCTCGACGCCCACGACCAGGCGGCGGCCCTGCGCCGACGCGAGATCACCTCGGTCGAGCTCGTCCGGCACCATCTCGACCGCGTGGAGCGGATCGGTCCCGGACTCGGAGCGTTCGTCACCGTGACGCCCGACCGTGCCCTCGCCCGCGCCGCCGAGGCCGACCGCCGGCTGGCGGCTGGTGACGACGCGCCCTTCCTCGGGGTCCCGACCGCGTTCAAGGACCTGACCTCGACCGCCGGCGTCGTGACCACGATGGGGTCGGTGCTGCTGCGGGACCAGGTGCCCGAGGTCGACGCGCACGTCGTGACGCTGGTCGAGCGGGCGGGCTTCGTGAGTGTCGGCAAGACAAACACGCCCGAGTTCGGCCTGTCGTCCTACACCGACAACGACGTCGTGGGCCCGGCCCGCACGCCGTGGGACACCGGGCGCAACGCCGGCGGGTCCAGCGGTGGCGCCGCCGCGGCCGTCGCGGCCCGACTGCTTCCCCTGGCTCCCGGCAGCGACGGCGGCGGGTCCATCCGCATCCCGTCGAGCGCGTGCGGAGTGTTCGGGATGAAGCCGAGTCGTGGCCGGGTCAGCTCCGGCCCCCTCGGCACCGACTGGACCGGCCTGGCGGTCGACGGGCCGATCGCCCGCACGGTCCGCGACGCCGCTGCCCTGCTCGACGTGCTGGCGGTGCCGATGCCGGGCGACGTGCGCCCGCTCCCGCGGCCGCTCACGCCGTTCCGCGACGCGATCGGTCGCGACCCCGGCCGCCTGCGCATCGCCCGCTGGTCCACCACCCACCTTCCGGGCGTCGACCCGGAGCCCGAGGCGGTCGAGGCGTGGGAGCGCGCGAGCCGGCTGCTCGAGTCGCTGGGCCACGAGGTGGTCGACGTCGCCAACCCGTTCCCGCGCGAGCTCGAGACGCAGTTCAACGTGGTGTGGTCCAGCGGGATCGCGGCGGCACCCGTCCCGCCCGAGGCCGAGCCGCTCCTGCGGACCAACACCCGCTACTGGCGGGACCGCGGTCGGGCCGCCACGGCGGTCGAGCTGGCCGCCGCGATGTCCTACCTCGAGCTCACGACGCGTCAGGTCGTCACTGACCTGCTGCCGTTCGACGCGATGCTCACCCCCACCCTCGGACGCACCGCGCAGCCGGTCGAGTGGTTCAACGAGTCCGGCGATCCGCTCGAGGACCACCACCGCGAGCTGATGTTCACGCCCTACACCGCGCTGGTCAACATGTCGGGCCAGCCCGCCGCGAGTCTGCCGCTGCACTGGACCGAGCCGACGGCCGACCGCCCCGAGCTGCCGGTCGGGGTCATGCTCGCGAGCCACCCGGGACGCGACGACCTGCTGCTCAGCCTGTGCGCCCAGGTCGAGTCCGCGGCGCCGTGGATCGACCGGGTGCCGCCGGTCGGGTGAGTCTCAGAGGCCGCTGCGGTCCGTCATGACGATGGGCTCGCCGTCGGTGATCGCGACCGTGTGCTCGACGTGGGCGCCTCGCGACCCGTCCGCGCTGCGGATGGTCCAGCCGTCGGGGTCCATCACGATCTCGTCGGTCGAGTGCAGGAACCACGGCTCGATGGCGATGACGAGGCCCGGCTTGAGCGGGAAGCCGCGACCGGGACGGCCGTCGTTGGCGATGTGCGGGTCGCCGTGCATCGTGCGACCCACGCCGTGGCCGCCGAACTGCGTGTTGACCCGCAGGCCGTGCGCCCGGGCGACCTCACCGATGGCGTGCGAGACGTCGCCGGTCTTGTTGCCGCCGCGAGCCGCCGCGATGCCGGCCTCGAGCGCCTCGGTCGTGACGTCGATGAGGGTCAGGTCCTCCTGCCGCGGGGTGCCGACGACGACGCTGACCGCCGAGTCGCACACCCAGCCGTCGACCGAGCAGGCGAAGTCGAGGCTCAGCAGGTCGCCGTCCTTCAGCCGGTAGTCGTGCGGCAGGCCGTGCAGCACGCCGTCGTTGACCGACGTGCAGATGACCTTGCCGAACGGCATGGCGCCGAAGGACGGGTGGTAGTCGATGTAGCAGGACTCGGCGCCGCGGTCGCGGATCATCCGGTGGGCCAGGGCGTCGAGCTCGAGCAGGTTGACGCCGACGTCGGCGGCCGCCGCGGTCGCCGTGAGCACCTCGGCGACGAAGCGGCCTGCGGGCCGCATCTCGTCGATCTGGGTGGGGGTCAGGATCTCGATCGCCATGGTGCGACCAGGGTACGGCCCGCATCGGCGGGCCGATCCGGGAGTCGTCCGGTTCAATCGGTGCCGTGACGTTCGACTACTCGAACCTGAGCGGCCGCGAGCCCGGTCTGTTCCTTCGCACGGCGTCGGCGCTCTCGCGCGGGGTGCGCGACGTGCAGGCGCAGGTGAATCCGTACGCGCAGTGGTGGCAGGACCAGAACCGGCGCGCACTCGACGGCGAGGGTCCGTTGTGGGTGGCGCTCGGCGACTCGATGACCCAGGGCATCGGCGCCTCGGCGCCCGACCGGGGGTGGGTCGGGCAGCTGATGCCGCGGCTGCGGCACCGCGTCGTCAACCTCTCGGTGTCGGGCGGACTGATCCGCGACGTGGTGGACCGCCAGGTCCCGGCCCTGCTGGGGCTCGGGGTCCGGCCGGATCTCGTGACCGTGATGATCGGCAGCAACGACCTGTTCAACCGTCGCCAGCGCCACCTGGTCGAGCAGCACGTGACCGAGCTGGTCGACGCACTGCCGGACGGCACCGTGGTCGCGACGCTGCCGCAACCCCGCGCCGCGGCCCAGGCGTTCAACGAGGCGATCGCGTCCGCCGGACGGTTCCGGCTCGCCGAGTTCCGCGACCCGCGCCTCCGCTCGTGGTCGGGCCGGCTGGCGGCCGACCGGTTCCACCCGAACGACCGCGGCTACGCGGGCATGGCCACGATCATGGGCGAGGCCGTCGGGGCCGTCGACTGACGTCAGTCGACGCAGCCCCCCGAGCCGCCCACGACGGCGTTGCCCACGGCCTCGTTGACGCGCACCCCCACGGTCGACGACCCCTTGAGGAACCGGGTGCTGACGCTGTCGCCGTTCGCGGCGTCGCGGCGGACGGTCCACCCGTCGGCGGCGTAGCGGTCGGCGATCTCGCCCCGCACCCGGTCGAGCGTGCCCGCCTCGATCGGCACGTGCACGATGTACACCGGCTCGAGCGACTCGCGGTCGCCCGGCTCGCACGGGATCAGCTCGTCCTGCTTGACCTCGGGCCGTGTGCCCAGCAGCGCGGCCAGCGCGTCGACGGTCGCCCGCACCTCGACCGCGCGGTCGGCGGCTCGTTCCTTGACACCCATCTCGCCCTCCTGCCCTCCGTCACATGCCGTGACGACCATCAGCGCCGCGACGGCGACCACGACCGCCCTCACCGGGTCCCCTGCGACCATCGCTTGCCCACACCGGTGACCGAGACGGTGCTGCCGTCATCCTCCCAGCCGACGACCTCCAGGTCGCCCAGGAGGCCGGGGCCGTCGAGCTCGACGATCGGGGTCCGATAGGTCTCGACCAGGCCGCCGGTGAAGACGCCGTACATCGCGTTCCACGCGTCGCTCTCGTAGACGAACACCCCGCTGTGCGACCCGTCGCCGTGGATCGGTCGGTTGCTGCGGTCGTCGTCGCCGAGATCGGGGTAGTCGCCCGTGTGCAGCCTCGTCGTGCCGTCGAACTCGTCGGGGTCGGCCCCGTGCCCGAGGCCGAGCGCACCGTTGCCCTGGGCGTACGCGATGAAGTCGCCGGGCGCCGTCATCGAGAACCGCCGGACGTCGTCCTGCGACGCCGGCAGGTCGCCGGGCGAGTCGATGCCGTAGCCGGTGCCGGCGGACTCGATGTGCAGGACGCGATCGGCCCGCAGCCCGTACGCCTCGGCGGTGCCCACCACCGCACCTCCGTACGAGTGGCCGGCGTAGGTGGTCTGCACGTCGTTGCCCGCCGCGGCCGAGTGCTCGATCTCCTGGTCGACCGCGTACGAGAACCTCTCCAGCAGCGGCGCCAGCGTCGTGGCCTTCTCCGGACTGGCGGCGTCCACGTCGTCGGGCAGGTCGCCGCCGATCCACGAGATCATCGCGAGCGAGCCGTCCTCGGTGGCGTTGACGAAGGTGCGGGAGCGGGCCGCCGTGCCGTCGAAGTTGTTCAGCCGGTTGCCCGTCCCGGGGACGAGCACCCCCACGTTGCGCGTGTCGCCGTCGATGTCGCCGTGCAGCTCGGCGATGCGGCCGTCGTGGTTGCCCACGGGGTTGAACAGGATGATCTGCCGGTCGTCGGCGAGGATCGACTCGTACAGCTCGATCAGCTCCTCCTTGTCGGCGATCGGCTGCTCGAGGTCGTCGTTGTTGCGCCCGAAGAGGTCCCAGTCGTGCTGGTTCCCCTCGTGCTGCGCCTCCATCGACTCCAGGTGCTCCCGGGCTGCCGCGAGCTCGGCGACCACGTGGATCTGGTTGGCGTCGGCGCGGTACTCGAACGGCACCCCGTCCATGTTCCCGACCTGCCGGGGGAACATCATCGCCAGGATCTGGGCGTCGTCGGGCGAGAGCGACTCGAACAGGGCGCGCGCCTCGTCCATCCGGGCGTAGGGTCCCGGCTCGTCGCGGGCGCCGTACAGCTGCGCCAGGACACCCTCGGGCCCGGTCGCGCCGTCGCGGGGAGGCGTGGTGCTGAGCTCGTCGGCGACCCCGGGATGGTCGACCAGGAACGACCTGAGCTGGTCAGGTGTCCACCGTCCCGACCCCGGGGGCAGGTCCCGGCCGACCGACGCGAAGGTGAGCACCAGGGCCGCGACGTCGGCCGGTTCGAGGTCCTCGAACGCGTCGAGGTAGGCGGGTCCGTAGGCGTCGGACAGGTAGCGCTCGAGGGCCTCGGTGGGAGCGAGGTCGCCCAGCGGCACCGTCGCGTAGCCGTCGGCGTCGACGTCGAGCAGCAGGGCCAGGGTGGCCAGGTTCGTCAGCTCGACGGCCTGCTCCCGCATCCAGGCGACCGGCTCACCCACCTGGATCGACACGCCGACCTCGGCCGGCACCAGCATCGCGACCGCGGCGGCGTCCGCCTCGACCGTGTCGGCGAGGACCCGCAGGTCCGCGACCGCACTCAGCAGCGGCTCGTGCCTGACCGTGACCACCATCGCGCCCCCCAGCGCCCGACTGCAGCCATCCAACCACGAGATGGTCCCGCCGCGGGATCGGCGGGAGACGGCCCGCTCGCGACCGGCGTCAGCTCTCGAGCGTGCGGCGGTAGCGCTGCATGCCCGACAACCAGCGATCGGGATCGGAGGCCTTCTGCGCCCACATCGTCGCGACCTGCTCGTGCGGCAGGGCGAGGAAGCGGCCCTCGACGATCGCGTCGAGCAGCACGTCGGCCACGTCGAGCGGATCCATCATGTCGCCCGCTGTCGACACCGAGCCGTGCGCGACGCCCGCCTCGCCGTCGGCGACGTCGCCGTTCTCGGTCATCGGCGTGCGCACACCCATCGGACACAGCGCCGCGACCTGGACGCCGCGGTCGCCGTACGTCGCGGCCAGCCACTCCGCGAAGCCCACCGCCGCGTGCTTGGAGGTGGCGTACGTCGGCGAGCCGAGCTGCGTGAGGAGGCCGGCGGCCGAGGCCGTCACCGCGAAGCACGCGGACGTGCCGGACTCCAGCCAGCGAGGCACGAGCAGCCTGGCGGCCCGCACGTGCGCCAGCACGTTGACGTCGAGGATCGACGCCCAGTCGTCGTCGGTCGCGTCCAGCCCGAAGCCGCGGAAGATGCCCGCGTTGGCCACGAAGAGGGACGGGAGCCCGCCGGGGACCTGGGCCAGCACGGACTCGATGCCGTCGGTCGTGGTCGCGTCGGCCACGACCCACGCGACCCGGTCGGTGCCGTGCTGCCCCGCCAGGTCCTCGCCCGTGCGGGCCAGGCGGTCGGCGTCGACGTCGGTGAGCACGACGTGGGCGGCGCCGCGGCCCAGCAGCCGCTCGGCGACGGCCGCCCCGATGCCACCCGCTGCGCCCGTGACGACTCCGGTCGCGCCGTCGAGGTTCACCTCACGAGCCGCTTGATCTCGGCACGGGCGAGGGCGTTCTTGTGCACCTCGTCGGGACCGTCGGCGAACCGGAGCGTGCGGACGCCGGCGAACATCTCGGCCAGCGGGAAGTCCTGGCTCAGACCACCGGCGCCGTGCGTCTGGATCGCCTTGTCGAGGATCCACTCGACCGTCTGGGGCGTCGCGATCTTGATGATCTGCACGTCCCGGTGGGCCGCCTTGTTGCCCTGGGTGTCCATCAGCCACGCGGCCTTGTAGCAGAGCAGACGCAGCTGCTCGATCTTGACGCGTGACTCGGCGATCCAGTCGCGGATGACGCCCTGCTCGGCCAGCGACTTGCCGAAGGCGACGCGCTCCGACGCCCGCTGCACCATCAGCTCGAGGGCGCGCTCCGCCAGGCCGATCGACCGCATGCAGTGGTGGATGCGCCCAGGACCCAGGCGGGCCTGGGCGATCGCGAAGCCGGCGCCCTCCTCGCCGATCAGGTTCGACGCCGGGACGCGCACGTCCTCG
>JALRKU010000312.1 GCA_023254755.1 Aeromicrobium sp.
AGTCATGACTACCCGAACTGCGTGATCTCCGTGGCGAAGCTGCGTGAACTCCGTCCCCCGACGCAACCCCGGCGCCGCGGGCAGGGGTGGGGAGGGTCAGCGGGCGGCGGCGAGGCGCTCGAGGACCGAGGCGACGCCGTGCTCGTCGTTGCTCGCGACGATCTCGTCGGCGGCGGCCAGCACGTCGGTGTGCGCGTTGGCGACGGCGACGCCGTGCCCGGCCCACGCGAGCATCGGAAGGTCGTTGGGCATGTCGCCGCACGCCACGACGTCGGCCGGGCCGAGGCCGCGCTCGGCGCACCACGCCGCGAGGCCGGAGGCCTTCGTGACGCCCGGTGCCGTCATCTCCGCCAGCCCGACCGCCCCGCTGAAGCCGATCTCGGCCCGCTCCCCCACGACGTCGGCGACGACGCGGTGGAAGGTCTCGGCGTCGACCGAGGCCGACCGGGCGAGCAGCTTGCCGACCGGGTGGCTCGTGGTGCTGCTGTCGTCGAGCAGCTCGTAGTGCTCCTGGTACGGGTCGACGAACCCGAGCTCGCGGCCCATCCCGTCGGCCCGCTCCGCGGCGAACCCGATGTCGGGCAACGCCGCCCGCAGGTCGGCGACCAGCGGCACCAGGTGCTCGGTCGTGAAGCCGCGCTCGGTGACGACGGTACGCGTGGGGACGTCGTACACGAAGGCGCCGTTGCCGCAGATCGCGACGCCGTGGTCGCCGACGTGGTCGACCAGCTCGTCGAGCCACCGGGGTGGCCGTGCCGTGACGAACACCGTCTCGATGCCCGACGCCCACGCCGCCTCCAGCGCGGCACGGGTGCGGCCCGACACCGTGCCGTCCGATCCCAGCAGCGTCCCGTCGAGATCCGTCGCCAGCACCTTCGTCACACCGCGAGGGTAGTCGGACCGGCGTGGCAGCATCGCGGCATGACCTCGTCATCGACCCGCAGTGCCCTCGAGCAGCTCGCCTCCGCGCTGCGCCGGGCCTGGGGACCCGACACGTGCGCACCCGAGGACCGACCCCAGTGGAGCCCGCAGAATCCGGCGCGAGGTCAGTGCATCACGACGATCCTGGTGGTGCACGACGCCTTCGGCGGCGAGCTGGTCCGCGGCGACGTGCACGTCGACGGTCGCCTCGTCGACCACCACTGGTGGAACCGGCTGCCCGACGGCCGCGAGGTCGATCTCACCCGCGAGCAGTTCGCTCCCCACGAGATCGTGACCGATGGCACGCCGGTGCCCCGTCCGAGCGACGGCGGCCGCGTCGACCCCCAGTACCGCAGGCTCCGCGCACAGGTCGACGCGCTGCTGGCGGCGTCGGACGCAGGGAGCTGACGGGTCCTACTCGGCGGCGGCGAGCTGACCGCAGGCACCGTCGATGTCGGAGCCGCGGGTGTCGCGGACCGTGGTCGAGATGCCCTTGGCCTCGAGGCGGCGCACGAACTCACGCTCGTCCTCACGCCGCGACGCGGTCCACTTCGAGCCGGGCGTGGGGTTGAGCGGGATCAGGTTGACGTGCACCCAGCCACCGCGCGAGCCGGCCTGGTCGCCTCGCTCGAGCAGGCGGTCGGCGAGCAGGTCGGCCCGCCAGGCCTGGTCGTTGATGTCGCGCATCATGGCGTACTCGATCGACACGCGGCGCTTGGTGGCGGCGAAGTACTCCCACGCGGCGTCGAGCACCTCGTCGACGCTGAAGCGGGTGTTGATCGGGACGAGCTCGTTGCGCAGCTCGTCGTCGGGGGCGTGCAGCGACAGCGCGAGCGTGACCGGGATGCCCTCGGTCGCCAGCTGCTTCATGCGGGGCA
>JALRKU010000418.1 GCA_023254755.1 Aeromicrobium sp.
GACCGCCGGACCAAAGGAGGCGCGCGCCTGGACGATCCGTCAAGGCTGGACCGCCCCGCAGGCAGCCGGCGTCATTCACACCGACTTCCAGCGCGGCTTCATCAAGGCCGAGATCGTCTCGTTCGACGACCTCGTCGCCGCGGGCTCGATGAACGACGCCAAGGCCGCCGGCAAGGTCCGCATGGAGGGCAAGGACTACGTCATGGCCGACGGTGACGTGGTGGAGTTCCGCTTCAACGTGTGACGGCAGGCGCTGCCCGACCTCAGTCGAACGTGATCGTGAGGCGTCAGGGCAGCAGGCCCCTGATGCGGTCGACCAACGAGTCCTTGACCGCCTGCGTCACGGCCTGCTGGACCTGAGCGTCGAGGGCGGACGGGTCGTCGAGGTTCGACAGCACCTCGCGCAGGTCGAGCGACTCGATTGCGCGGGGCAGCACGTCGTCCATCCGGACGGCCGCGTTCACGACGCCGCCGGGCAGGGCGCGGAGCGCGCGCTCGACCAGCGGGTTCAGGTCGGCGTTCGTCAACGCCTCGTCGCGCAGGTCGGAGGCCTCGGGAAGGGTGCCGGCAGCCTCCAGACGGTCGACCGCGGCGAGCAGACCCGTCCTCAGGGCGTCGACCTGCTCGTCGGTGACGGTCGGCTGCTGCGCGAGGTCGAGCGTCAGCTGCTCGCGAGAGACGCCGAGCTCGCAGGCCGCCTCCGCGAGGCCGATGAGCACGAGGCTCTCCGTGAGTCCCTCGATGCCGTCGGCCTGCTGGGCCACCGTTCGCTCGGTGCAGGCCGAGGGCGGTCTCAGCGGCTCGTAGGTCCCGCCGCCGTGCGCGAGCTGGACGCCGAGGACGGTCGCGACGGCGAGCGCCGCGGCGACGGGAAGGGCGATCCACCGGGGAAGCGTCATGCTGCGCTCCCGTCGGAGCGGGGCCGGCCGCGGAAGGTCGTCAGCAGCGCGAGGAGGGCGAGGGCGGCGCCGAGGAGGAACGAGTCGCGGAACGCGAAGGTGGCGGCGCGCTCGAGCTGGTCGGTGAGGTCCTGCTCGAGGGCGTCGGTCGCTGCCCGCTCCGACGCCGGGACCTCGAGGCGGTCGAAGGCGCGGCCGAGATCGGGGACCTGGCCGTGCTGCGACGTCAGCTCGCTGCCCAGCGCCTGGGCGACCTCGATCTTGGTCTGCGGTTGCAGCGGCGCGTCGAGCACCAGCGCCGTGATCGCCTCCTGAGCCGGGTCCTCGGCGTCGGCGAGGTCGGCCGTGAACACCGGAGTCAGGATCGCCAGGCCCAGCACCACTCCGAGGTGGCGCGCCGCGATGGTCCAGCCGGCGTGCACCGCCTGGGGCAGGCGGGCCTCCACCGCCAGGGTCGTCAGCCGGTCGACCGTCAGGCCGAGGCCGAGGCCGACGAGGGCCTGCGGTGCGATCGTCCACCCGAGGTGGGAGGACGGCGGGAGCGCCAGACCGGCCAGCCCACCGGCGACCAGGAAGCAGCCGACGGCCACCTCGACGTGCGGTGGCGTGCGGAACAGGGCCGCCAGTGGCGCCGCGGCCAGGGCGGCGACGGGGACCACCGACACGGTCAGTGCCGCGGTCGCGGGCGAGTGTCGCCAGCCCTGGACGAGCAGCAGGACCAGCGGGAACAGCGCTGCGGTCAGGGCCGCCGACAGCAGCGCCTGCGTGAGGTTGGCCCGGATCGCCGGGCGGTGGCGGTCGGGCGCGACGTGGGTCGGCGCCCGCACGGCCAGCGTGGCCGGGACCGCGAGGGCCGCGAACGGCACCTGGACCACGAAGATCGACTGCCACGAGATCGCCTCGGTCAGCAGGCCGCCGACCACCGGACCCGCGGCGGTGCCGGCGACGCCCGCCGTGATCCACGTGGCCAGCCCGCGCCGTTCACCGCGCTCGGCGACGAGGAGCACGAGACATCCGACCAGGGCCGCGGCGCCGCCGAGCGCCTGGGCGCACCGTGCCCCGATCAGCAGCTCGATCGAGCCCGCCACCGCGCAGGCCGCCGACGCCAGGGCGAACACCGCGACCCCGGCGGCCGCGACGACCCGGGGCGAGGCGGCGCGCAGCAGCCTCGCGGCCGGCACCGCGGCGACGCCGAGCACGACGTTGTAGGAGATCAGCACCCACGCGACCTGCCCGACCGTCGTTTCGAGGTGCAGCAGGATGTCCGGCAGGGCGAGCGTCACGACCGCCGAGTCCGCCAGCACCATCGCCACCGTGACGGCGAGGAGGGGAGTGACGGCGCGACGCACCCGGCCATCGTGTCATCCGGGTACGTCGAGTGGACCGGTTGCCGTGCGTGGATCATGGACCACGTGTCCCTGCCCGTCGTCGTCCACCAGTCGATCGTCTACGACGGCGAGGTCGAGAGGCCGGTGACCGGCGAGCGACTGACCGGTCTCGGGCTGCGACTCGACGAGCGCGACTGGGCCGAGGTCGGTCGACCCGTGACGGTGACCGGTGTCGTGAGGTGGGTCCGCGACGACGGCCAGACGAGCGAGGCCGTCGTGGAGTGCGACGGATTCTCGGTGCTCGGGACGACGCCGACCGGGCGGCCGGCTCCGGGTGCGGTCGGTGGCACCGTGCGGGTGCGGGGACA
>JALRKU010000030.1 GCA_023254755.1 Aeromicrobium sp.
AATCTTGTTCTGCATGCGATTTGATGAGTCGTCGATGGTCACTCGAATCCCCGCGGCGCGTAGGATGGCCGCCCCCGCTACGACAAACTGATGGTGACGGTCAGCAATGGGAATGATCACCACCTGCTCAGGGGCGAGCCAGAACGGGAAGGCGCCCGCGTAGTGCTCCACCAGGACGCCCAGGAAGCGCTCGATCGAGCCGAACTTGGCGGAGTGGATCATGACCGGCTTCTGCCGCGAGCCGTCGGCCGCGACGTACTCGAGGTCGAAGCGCTCGGCCGACGGCATGTTGAAGTCGTACTGGATCGTCGACATCTGCCAGGTGCGACCGATCGCGTCGCGAGCCTGCACCGAGACCTTCGGACCGTAGAACGCCGCGCCGCCCGGATCGGGCACGAGCTCCAGCCCCGACTCGAGGCACACCTCCTCGAGCACCTTGGTGGCCGTCTCCCACTCCTCGTCGGACCCGATGAACTTGTCAGGCTTGGAGTCGTCACGGGTCGACAGCTCGAGGTAGAAGTCGTCGAGCCCGAAGTCGCGCAGCAGGCTGAGCACGAAGCCGAGCAGGTGACGGATCTCGTCGGGCGCCTGCTCGGGCGTGACGTACGAGTGCGAGTCGTCCTGCGCGAACCCGCGCACGCGGGTCAGGCCGTGGATGACGCCCGACTTCTCGTTGCGGTACACGTGCCCGAACTCGAACAGTCGCAGCGGAAGCTCGCGGTACGAGCGCTGACGCGACCGGAAGATCAGGTTGTGCATCGGGCAGTTCATCGCCTTGAGCCGGTAGTCCTGTCCGTCGACGTCGAGCGCCGGGAACATGTTCTCGCCGTAGTACGGCAGGTGGCCCGAGGTGTAGAAGAGCTTCTCGTGCGAGATGTGGGGCGTGCCCACGTACTCGAAACCCTCCTCGATGTGGCGCCGACGGACGTAGTCCTCCATCTCGCGCTTGATGACGCCGCCCTTGGGGTGGAACACCGGCAGTCCGGAGCCGATCTCGTCGGGGAACGAGTACAGGTCGAGCTCGGTGCCGAGGCGGCGGTGGTCGCGGCGCTGCGCCTCCTCGATGCGGTGCAGGTGCTCGTCGAGCGCCTCCTTGGTCGGCCACGCGGTGCCGTAGATGCGCTGCAGCTGCTTGTTCTTCTCGTCGCCGCGCCAGTAGGCAGCAGCGGAGCGCATGAGCGTGAAGGCCGGGATCCGCTTGGTGGTGGGCAGGTGGGGGCCTCGGCACAGGTCGCCCCAGGCGACCGAGCCGTCGCGCTTGAGGTTGTCGTAGATCGACAGTCCCCCGTCGCCGACCTCGACGCTCGCGCCCTCGGCCGCGTCACCAGCGGTGGACTTCAGGCCGATCAGCTCGAGCTTGTACGGCTCGTCGGCGAGCTCGGCCCGCGCGGCGTCGTCGTCGACCTCGCGGCGCGAGAACTTCTGGCCCTCCTTGACGATCTTCCTCATCCGCGACTCGATCGCGGCCAGGTCGTCGGGGGTGAACGGGACCTCGACGTCGAAGTCGTAGTAGAACCCGTCGGTGATCGGCGGGCCGATGCCGAGCTTGGCGGCCGGGAACAGGTCCTGCACCGCCTGCGCCAGCACATGCGCGGTCGAGTGCC
>JALRKU010000044.1 GCA_023254755.1 Aeromicrobium sp.
GGCGTTCGTCGTCGTCCTCCTGGCGCCGCCGCTGACCGCCGCCGCGACGGACCTCTCGACAGGTCTCGCGGTGCTTCCCGCGACCGGCGCGGCTGCAGCATCCGTCGCCGCCGCGACCCGCCGGCGACGCCTCGGTGCACCGATCTGGACCCTGGCCGTCGGTGCCGCGGCGCTCGCCGCCGTGGTCTTCCTGCCCTCGGCCGGACTCGTCGCGGTCGGCGTGCTGCTCGTCGCGGCACGCCCGCCGCTGCGCGAGGCCGCCGTCGTCGTCGTCGCGGTGCTCGCAGGCGTCGGCGCGTGGGTCTGGTCCGCGGGTGCCGCGACAGTCGGGGCCACGGCACGAGCCACCGGTCGATCGCTGGCCGACGGCGGCGCCGGCCTGGCCGGCTGGCCCGTGTGGTGGCGCTCGACGGACCACGGGCTCGTCAGCGGTGTCCCGCTCGCGGTGCTGGCCGGGGTGGGTGTGCTCGCGGCCGGAGCGGTCGCGGTGTCGCTGCGACGACGTCCCGTCGCGGCTCTCGCCGTCCTCGTCGGCGTCGTGCTGGCGGCGACGGCACCCGCCGTCCTCGGCACCGCGCACTCCGTGACGGGACTCGTCGCGCCCCTGGTCGTCGCCGTCGCCGCTGCCCTGGGTCTGGTCGTCGACGCCGAGCTCCCCCGCGGCGGCCTCCGCCGGTCCGCGGCCGCCGGCCTGGCCGGTGTCGCGGTGACCTGCGCGGTCGCGTCGGTTGTCACCCTCGTCGTGGTGCGCGCCGACGCCGACGTGCTGGCCGACTACGTCGGCAACGTCGAGACCACCGCCCGGCGCACCGGAACCATCGAGCTGGCCGACACCGACGTGGGCCCTCGGCTGATCCCTCCGTCGGTCGGCACCCCGACGGTCGCCGAGCTGTTCGCCGAGAGCGCCGGCGTCGAGGTCCTCCGTGCGGGCAACGACCTGCGGGTCGCCAACCCCGTCGGCTTCCTCAAGCTCGCGACGATCGTCGACGGCGTGCTCTCACCGGCGCCCGAGCCCGGATCGTGCGGCACCCTCGTCCGGCGCACCGCGAGCGACGATCCGGTCGTCGTCGGCGAGGTCCCGAGTCGTGCGCCGCGCGCCGACGACTGGGTCGCGGTCGACTACGTCGCGAGCCAGGACGACACCGCGTCGCTGGCGATCGACGGCGCGGCCCGTGAGCTGCCCGTCGTCCGGGGGCCGCACACCTACCTGGTCCGGATCGGCGCGGCCCCCGTCGAGCAGGTGGCCCTGACGGTGAGCACCCCGGGATCCACCGTCTGCGTCGCCCGCGTCCGGGTCGGTCCGCTCATCGCCTCGGAGTTCTCATGACGATCCAGCAGCACCCACGGGTCGACCGCTTCCCCGCGGTCGACGGACTGCGCGCGATCGGCGCGATCGCCGTGCTGTTCACGCACGTCGCGTTCCAGACCGGCATGTACCCGCGTGGCACGCTCGGGTCGCTGCTGTCGCGGATGGACGTGGGTGTCGCGATCTTCTTCGTGGTGTCGGGCTTCCTGCTCACGCTCGGCTTCGTGCGACCGCTGGCCGAGGGAGGTCGGCCGCAGCGCGTCCGCGACTACGCCGTCAAGCGAGTGCTGCGGATCTGGCCGGTGCTCGTCGTCACGGTCGCGGTGGTCTACGTCGTGTTCGACCACGAGCTCGACCGGCCCAAGATCACCCGCCTGCTCACGATGTCGACGTTGTACGGCGACACCTACTTCGCGAACGGCGTGAGCCAGATGTGGAGCCTCGAGACCGAGGTCGCCTTCTACGTCGCTCTCCCGCTGGTGATGGCCCTGGTCGCCCGTCTGGGACGCCGGTCGGTGCTGCGGACCACCGCGATCCTCGCCGTCGCGATGGTCGCCCTCAACGTCGTGTGGATCCTCGTCGGTGCCGACCTGGTGCTCGACACCTTCCCGTTCGCGCACCAGTGGTTCCTCGCCTACCTCGCGTGGTTCGGCGCCGGGGTCGGGCTCGCCGCGGCGTGGGTGGCCCGATCGCGAGGGGCCCGGGGCCAGTGGCTCGACGTCCTCGAGACGGCCGGATCGCTGCCCGGGGTGTGCTGGACCGTCGCTGCCGCCACGCTGCTCGTGGCGTCGACGCCGCTGGCGGGACCGCTCGACCTCTCCCCCGGCGCGACCCCCGCGACGGCGCTGGTGAAGTGCCTGGCCTACCTCGTGGTCGGCTGCTGCCTGGTCATTCCGGCCGTGTTCGGCCCTCGGACGACCTACCGCGCCGTGCTCGAGCACCCCGTGGCGCGCTACCTCGGCCAGATCTCGTACGCGCTGTTCTGCATCCACCTCGCGGTGCTGCAGCTGGTCATGGAGTGGACCTCCACCGAGTTCTTCACGGGCCGCTTCTGGCTCGTGCTGCCGCTGACCCTGCTGATCAGCGTGGCGGCCGCGGCCGCCCTGCATCACGTCGTCGAGCGACCCGCCGTCCGACTCGCGGGCCGGCTCACCCGGCGGGGCCAGCCGGCCAGTGCCGCGAAGGCCACCACGCCCAGCGCCAGCAGCTGAACCCACGTGAGGTGCCCGGCCCACACCAGCTCACTGCCCCAGGGCCGTGCGACGTAGGCGAGGTAGACAGCACCCAGACCCGCCCCCACGACGCCGAGCGTCCACCCGACGACGGCCCGGTCGCTGCGCGTGCCGAGCAGGACCGCGACGCCGACGCCGACGGCTGCGGCGACCATCCCGGCCACGCCGCCCACGAGGAGCGACGCACCGAGCACGACGACCGACCCGACGACCCGACCGGCCCGCCACGCCTCGACCGGCTCCGGGTCACGGTGGCTCCGCAGCGGCGCGAAGGCGGCCACCGCGACCAGCAACGCCGTCACGAGCCCGGCCCAGAGGCCGGCTCGATAGGTGCGATCGGGGCCGAACGTCAGGTCGACCTGTTCGGACGACTCCGCGAGTCGCCAGCCCTGCTGCCAGCCGTCGAGCGTCAGCGGGTCGAGCGCGAGGTTCTCCTGCTGGGCGCTCCAGCCCTCGTTCTGGTTGACCCGCAGCAGGAGCAGCTGTCCGGCGCGGCCGTCGCGCAGGTCGACCGTCGTGCGCTGCTGGTCCTCGTCGGCGGTCGCGGCCGTGCCGGTCGTCGTGGCCGAGGTCGGGCCGAGACGCAGCCCCACCGGCCGCACGGCACCCGTTCCACGCACCGTGACCCGGTGCTCCCCTGCCTGCATCGCGATCTGCTCGGTGCCGCAGAGCACGGCCTCGACGTCGCGCCCCGCGTAGAGGTCGGCGTCGCTGCCGGTGAGCCGGGTCCGGATCGTCTCGCCGTCGACCTCGACGTCGGGGCCGGTGCCGCACCGCCGCACCTGGTCGCGGGTCGAGATCACCTCGGCGTCGTCGTCGTTCCAGGTCAGCTCGCTCACCCCCACCGGCAGGTCGCGCCCGGTGCCGTCGATCGAGCTGCCGCTCACGGCGGCGTCGTCGGCGACGAAGCGCACCGTGACCCGATCGGTCGTGACCGGTCGGAAGCGGACCGCTCCACCGGTCAGCTCCAGGTCCCGCGTGCGTCCGTCGCCCAGGTCGAGCACGACCCGCGTCGGAGTGGAGGCCACCAGACCCAGTGCGGTCGAGACCTCGAGCCGGTCGAGTCGCCGCGGCTCGTCCCACCGGAACGTGAGCGACGGATCGCCGTCGGTCGCACCGGCGACCCACCCGGTGTGCTCGTCGCCGTCGACGACCGCGAGGGCGCCGGACCGGGCGTCGTGCACCGCCTGCGAGCTGGCCGACACCTGCAGGTCGGACCCGCGCTGGATCAGGTCCGTCAGACCCTGCGCTCCCCACGGAGAGACCGTGAGCCGCGGCGCGTAGTCAGCGGCAGCAGGCAGCGACAGGACGCGGTCGAGGACCCGCCCGTCCTCGCCGAGCCGCTCGTTCGCCGGAGCGCACCGCACGTCGTCGTCGACGAGCAGGCAGCCGTCGCGATCGCCCGCGTCCATCGCCAGGGCGATCGTGGCGGGCGCTCCCCAGGGGTCGGGTGCGGTCGGCAGCACCAGCGGCCGTGACACGTCGAGCCCGTCGACGTCGACCTCCGACAGCCGCAGCGGCTGCAGCAGGTCCGACCGGGCCTCGACCGTCAGCGACCGCGTGCTCCCGGCCGGGAGCTCGATCGTGGTCGTGTCGCCCGGCGCCAGATCGGTGCGGACCCGGCCTGCATCGGTCACGACGGCGAGCGAGCGGGTGCGGGCACCCTGGACGGCCGGAGCGGAGAGGGTCACCCGCTCGACGGACCGCGGTGCGTCGAACCGCACCGTGATCGCGTGGCGTCCCCCGATCGCCTGGCCCGAGACCCAGGCGGTCGAGCCGTCGCCGTCGAACGCCGCGAACGGCTGCTCCGAGGGGACGAGCTCGGCGAAGAAGCCCACGTCGGACGCCGACGAGGTCGCCGTGACGGACTCGGCGCCACGCAGCTCGGGCACCGACAGCCAGCGGCGCGCCGTCCCCGTGTCGTAGTCGCGGACCGGACGCGACGTGCGCCACGGCTCGTCGACGGCGATCGACGCCGACCGGTTGTCGTGCACCCGGCCGTAGTCGACCTCCTGACGACGCGAGCCGTCGGTCAGGACCCAGTCGTCGGGGGTGTCGGTGGCGTCGACGTCGCGGGCGAACTCGACGGGCGCGGATCCCACGGCGCCCAGCTCCAGCGACGTCAGCAGCGACGCCGAGTCGCCGACGAAGCGCGTCGGGCGGTCGATGGCGAACGTCTCGGCGTTCGTCGAGGTCGCCGGAGTGGACGTGACCTCGTAGATCTCGATCGCGTCGTAGCGAGCCTGGCGGCCGTCGTCGACGAACACCGCCGACCGCTCACCGCCGTCGAGGCGGGTGTCACCGCCGACCGGTGGGCCGAACCGTGCCACCTTCACCAGGCCCGGGGTCTGCTCGATGGCTTGGTGGACTCGCGCCAGGCTCGGCGTCGACTGGTTCGGGAACAGGTCGTTGCGGACCAGGATCCGCCCGACGCCGGCCCGTGCCAGGTAGTCGCGCAGGCCCTCGGAGCCCTCGCCGTTCACGAGCCGGGACTCGATCGCGTCCATCATCCGGATGTTCGCCCCAGGCACCAGCGGGATGACGCTGCGCGTGGCCCACGGCGCCGCCGACAACGCCTGGATCGCCTCGTCCATCGGGCGACCCCACAGGTAGTCGCCGAACGGGGACCCGGGTGTCACGTAGGTGCGGCGACCGTCCTCGTGGTCCTCGAGCCACCGCGTCGCCTGCTTCCAGTACTCCGGGGTGGACGACACGCTGCCGGCCGAGGCCAGCCCGGCCGACGACCAGACGACGCTCGCCGAGCCCACGAACGCCACCGCGACCAGCGTGACGACGCCGGTGCGCAGGACCCGCAGCTCGGGCAGCACGGTGCGCCGACCGTCGACCAGGGCCGTGCCGACGACGGCCACCAGGTGGACCAGCCCGAGCACCAGCGGCACCCGGACGAGGACGTCCCACTTGTGGGTGTTGCGCAACGGGGCGCCGAGACCGTCGAGGAAGCCGTTGAGGTGCGCCGCGATCGCGCCCTGCGGATCACCCAGGTGCCCCATCGTCACGAGGAACAGACCGGCGAACAGGCTCACCAGCAGGAACCGACGCTCCGGCAGGTCGCGCCGGGCCAGCCCCAGCACCCCGACCACCACGATGATCCCGCCCTGCAGGATCACCATCGGATCGGTCAGCAGCTCGCGGCCGGCGCTGTAGTCGCCCGACACGTACGGCACCCACTTGGTCGTGCCCCGCAGGGCGTCGGCGATCGTGGCCGGCGCCGTGGTCGCCGAGGCGCTCTCGATGTAGTCCAGGAACGGCGGGCTGTACCGGCCCAGCACCAGCAGTGGCACCAGCCACCACAGCGTGGCCATCACGACGAACAGCCCCGACCACAGGCCGAGCCGCACCGAGCGCCACGAGAACCGGCGGGTCAGCACCCACAGCGCCGCGAGCGGCACGATCGCGGCCGACGCGACGGCGTTGACGCCGCCGACGCAGGCGGCGGCGAAGCCCGTCCTGGCGGACTGGCGCCAGATGACTCCCTTCCCCTGAGCCGCGAGGACGAGCGGGATGAGCACCCACGGAGCGATCGACGACGGCCAGTCCTCGATCGAGATCGGTCCGGTGTTGGTGAGCATGCGCGGCGACAGCGCGAACGCGAATCCGCCGAAGATCCGCGCCCATCCTGAACCGATGCCGAGCACCCCGGCGAGCTTGACGATGCCGAGGAAGCCGACGACGAGCACGAGCGTCCACCACAGTCGCTGGACGACCCACGGCGGCAGACCGACCGCGTCGCCGAGCAGGAAGAACGGCCCCATCGGGAACAGGTATCCGTAGGCCTGGTTCTGCACCTGGCCGAAGTTCCCGAGCGGGTCCCACAGGTGCAGGATCTTCTCCAGCATCAGGCCGGGACGCTCGGACAGGTCGTACTTCGTGTCGTTGACGATCATGCCGGGCGACTGCACGAAGGCGATCGCCGCGAGCAGCGCGCAGCAGGCGAGCAGCCGCAGGCGCCAGACCAGGCGCGGCGCGACCCGAGCGGGGGCGTCGGTCATCGGCGCCGCCCCACGAGGACGAGGTTCCAGGTGGCCAGCTCCCGCACCACCGGGACCCGCACCAGCCAGTGCATCCAGCGCGGCAGGTAGCGCGGGAACGCCTGCACGTCGACCAGGTCGGCGTCACGGTGCAACCAGCGCAGGCCGCTGTGCACCGTGACGGCGAACAGCGACTCGCCGAAGACGTTCTTGGGGTCGTGCCCGTGCTTGCGTGCGTACCGGCGACGGGCGCGGTGCCCGCCCAGGAAGTGCCAGGGAGCGGTCTCGTGGCCGCCCCACGGACCCCACCACAGGGTGTACGCGATGACGACGAGGCCACCGCGGCGTGTCACGCGCACCATCTCGTCGGCCATCGTCCACGGCTCGGGCACGTGCTCGAGCACGTTCGACGAGTAGCTGATGTCAAAGGTCTCGTCGGCGAACGGCAGCTGCAGCCCGCTGCCGATCACCATGTCCTCCATCGACGTGCCACGGCCCGCGAGCTCGCCGTGATCCGCCTCGACACCGATGTAGCGAGCCCCTGCGGCCCGGAACGCCTCGGCGAAGTACCCGGGACCGCCACCGACGTCGAGCAGCAGGCGTCCGTCGAGCGGCTCGTAGTGCTGCACCTGGCGCACCGAGTCGTCGGCGAGGGGGCCGTAGAAGCGGTCGGGGTCGGACTGCTCGTGACCGAACGCCCGGAACAACCGCCACGAACGCCCCAACGTGTGGCGGAACCGGTGCTCTGTCACCCGCGCACGATACCCCGCACCTGGACCACTTCTCGGGTAGCATGGAGGGGTCGCGAAGAGGGACGCGGCCCGTGTTGAGGGACACGGTGAGGGAGCCGGCTCAGGCCGGTCGAGGGAGGAACCGGTTCCGGCCGGGTCGCTATGCACGTTCTGTTCTGCAACTGGCGCGACACGCGCAACCCCGAGGGCGGCGGCTCCGAGCGCTACGTCGAGGAGATGGCCGCAGGGCTGGCCGCCCGCGGCCACCAGGTCACCATCGCGTGCGCCGAGCACGACGGCGCCCCGCGCGACGAGGTCCGCGACGGCGTCCGCTTCGTGCGCCGCGGGTCCAAGCTCGACATCTACGTCACGACGTTCCTGCGCATCCTGTTCCGCCGCTACGGCACCGTCGACGTCGTCGTCGACGTGCAGAACGGTCTGCCGTTCTTCACCCGCCTCGCCACCCGCAAGCCGGTCGTGGTGCTGGTGCACCACGTGCACCGCGAGCAGTGGCCGGTCGTCTACCCGGGCCTGACCGGCCGGGTCGGCTGGTGGATCGAGAGCCGTCTCGCGCCACGCCTGTACCGCCGCAGCCGCTACGTCACGGTGTCGCAGGCGTCGCGCCTGGAGCTGATCGACCTCGGTGTCGACCGCGACCGCATCACGATCATCCACAACGGCACCGATCCCGCCCCGCCCGTCGAGGCCACCCGCGCCGCCGAGCCCGCGCTGTGCGTGCTGGGTCGCCTGGTCCCGCACAAACAGGTCGAGCACGCGATCGACGCCCTCGCCGCCGTGCGGGTCGGGCACCCCGGTGCCACGCTCGACGTGGTCGGCGACGGCTGGTGGGACGCCGAGCTGCGCGAGCACGCCCGAGCGCAGGGCGTCGAGGACGCCGTCACGTTCCACGGCTTCGTCGACGAGCGCACCAAGCACGAGATCCTGGCGCGGTCGTGGCTCATGCTGCTGCCGTCGCTGAAGGAGGGCTGGGGCATCGTCGTCGGCGAGGCCGGCGCGCACTCGACCCCGACGATCGCCTACGCGTCGGCCGGCGGCACGACCGAGTCGATCGACCACAAGGACTCCGGCCTGCTGGTCGAGGACCGCGACGAGCTGGTGCGGGCGACGTGCGACCTGGTGACCGACCACGAGTGGCGCACGTTCCTCGGCGAGGGCGCTCGCACGAAGGCGGCCACGTTCACGTGGGGCGCCTCGCAGGCCGCGTTCGCCGCGGCGCTGGACGACTGAGCCCGACGGGCAGCACC
>JALRKU010000048.1 GCA_023254755.1 Aeromicrobium sp.
CGTGCACGCCGTAGATCAGCATCTGCCGCCCCCACCACGGGGTGCGGTCGATGAGCGTCTGGTAGCGCTCCTTGTCGGTGACCTTCTGGTTGTCCCACCGCGCGAAGGGGTGGGTGCCGGCGCACATCAGCTCGACGCGGAGGCGATCGGTGACGGTGCGGATCAGGTCGATGTTGCGCTCGAGGTCGTCACCGGCCTGGCGGACGGTGCGGGCCACGCCCGAGACCACCTCGACCGTGTTGAGCAGCAGCTCCTGGCGCACGTGCGGGTGCTGGCCGCCACCGATCGGGGCGACGGCGTCGAGCACGTACTCGGCGACCTGGCGCAGGTCCCCGGAGTCGGCGTCGACCAGCGCGAGCTCCCACTCGATGCCGACGGTCGAGCGCTCGGACGCCTGGAAGGGGATGTGCATGGGTCCATGGTGCCCGAGGTGTGCGCTCCCGAGCGCTCCGCTCGACGACCGAGATGCTTTACGGTCGGCACATGGGACGTGACTCGACGGCGGCATGGCGCGGTGATCACCCCTGGGCCAAGGTCTACGACGCCATCACCGACCGCACCGGCGTCGGCCGGCTGCTGTGGCGGATCGGCGTGGGCTCCGACCTGGAGGTGCTCCACCGGACCGCGCGCGCCGAGCTCGACGCCCTGCCCGACGGGGCGGCGGTGCTCGACCTGCCGTGCGGCGGCGGAGTCGTGCTCCGTGATCTGCCGGAGGATCGCAGCCTGCGCTACACCGCGGCGGACGTGTCGCCCGCGATGCTGCAGCGCACCCGCGAAGAGGCTGCCGAGCGCGGCATCGTCGTCGAGACCGTCGAGGCCGACGTCGAGGACCTCCCGTTCGACGACGGCGCGTTCGACCTCGTGCTCACGTTCACGAGCCTGCACTGCTTCCCCGACCCGCACCGCGCCGTCCAGGAGCTGGTGCGCGCCGTCCGCCCCGGCGGTCGCCTGGCGGGAAGCACGATGCTGCGCGGCGGCCCGCCGCGCCACCGCCTGGGCTGGGTCGGCGGGACCGCGCTCGGCGTCCTCGGACCCGGTTGCACCCGCGCCGAGCTCGAGCAGTGGCTCGCGGAGGCGGGCCTGGTCGATGTCGTCCTCGACCCGTCCGGGGCGATCACGTACTTCGCAGGCACTCGCTCCGCCTGATCTGCCGAAGGCCAGGACCGCCCGGCTCCGCGTCGCGTGAAAGCATGTCGACATGCCTGGTACCAACCTCACCCGCGAAGAAGCCAGCGAGCGCGCCTCCGTCGTCTCGACCGAGTCCTACGACGTCGAGCTCGACCTCACGCTCGACTCCACGGAGCGTTTCGGCTCGGTCACCACGATCCGGTTCTCGGGCACGCCGGGAGCGTCCACCTTCGCCGACCTCGTCGACGGCGAGATCAGCTCGATCACGCTCAACGGCGAGCCGGTCGACCCGTCGGCCTACGCCGACAGTCGCATCGCGCTGTCCGGTCTGGCCGAGCACAACGAGCTGCGCGTCGAGGCGACGTGCGCCTACTCGCACTCCGGCGAGGGCCTGCACCGCTTCGTCGACCCGGCCGACGACCGCGTGTACCTGTACACGCAGTTCGAGGTCCCCGACGCCCGTCGCGTCTTCACGACGTTCGAGCAGCCCGACCTCAAGGCGGTCTTCACGTTCCACGTGACCGCACCCGCCGACTGGACCGTCGTGTCCAACACCACCACCCCGGACGCGGTGCCGGCAGGCGACGGACCCACCGGTCCCCGCGCGACGTGGCACTTCCCGACGACCGAGAAGATGTCGACGTACATCACGGCGCTGGTCGCAGGTCACTACGCCGAGGTCCGGGACACCTACTCCGGTGCGTACGGCGACATCCCGCTCGGCGTGTACTGTCGCCAGTCGCTCGTCGAGCACCTCGACGCCGACGACATCTTCCTCGTCACCAAGCAGGGCTTCGCGTTCTTCGAGGGTGTCTTCGAGATGGGCTACCCGTTCGGGAAGTACGACCAGCTGTTCGTGCCGGAGTACAACA